>JABSRK010000282.1 GCA_013213915.1 Planctomycetota bacterium | reverse complement strand
ACGTACGGCGCGCGCGTGCGTCTCAAGAAACTGACCAACATCTCCGGGCGCTACGACCTCACGCTCTCCCAGAACGGCACGGCCAACCAGGTGGTTCTCGCGGCCGGCACGCAGTTGGTCGATTCGTGGGTGTGGACCCCTGACCTCGTGTTCACGATCCCGGCCGGTGGTGCCAGCGCTGCATTTCGATTCACCAACCTGAACGGGAGCCAGAAGCAGAACTACTGGTTCGACACCTTCGAGGTCCGCCAGGCGGACTTCCAGGTGAACCAGCCGGCAGCATCGTCCGACTGCGAAGGCGTGATCAGCAACGGGTTCGACCCCGCCGTCAGCCAGGCCTGCACGGGCAACTCGGTGGACCTGAACTTCGCGAGCACCGAGGTCGGACAGCCCTGGGAATTCGGATATGCATTCGCCGCCGCGCAGGGCGGCTCGCAGACCGGGATGGCCCTCGGCAGCGGGCAGGTCATCAACGTCGATATCCTGGACCCGACGTTCCAGTACTTCAACGGCGGCGGCCTCACCACGCCATTCGCGGGGAACTTCACGCTCCCGGTGACCGTCCCGGCAGGCGGAACAGCGAGCATGCAGTCTTTCCACATCGCACCGTCCCACGTCGACGGCTTCGCGCTGTCGCAAGCGTCACAACTCGACATCCTCTCCAGCGCCGCCCCGGTCTCGATGGCCATCGGAGACGACGTCGTAATCCTGGTACAGCACCAGGCGGCTCCGTACTGCGGCACCATGCCCGGTATCAACTTCTACGGGACCTCGTACACGTACTTCTGGGTCTCCTCGAACGGTCAGGTCCAGTTCTCGTTCCCGACGCCGGTGCCGGCCGTCAACTTCGGCCAGTTCACGACATGGATGCCCCGGGCCTGCGGTATGTGGACGGACCTCGCCCCCAACGTAGGTGGAAACGTGGCCGTCAGCGCCAGCTCGACCGAGGTGAAGGTCTCGTTCAGCAACGTGGCCTCGGCCGGGATCATGAATACCGTCAACAGCGTGGACATCACGTTCACGTCTGGCGGCTCGACCATCATCGACAATTACAGCCCCGACCCCGGGCACCTGTTCGACACGCTCATCGGGATCACCCGCGGCGGCGGCTCGACCAACCCGGGCCCCATGGGCGGCACGGCGGCCGGCACGATCCTCGGGAACATGGGCGCCGGCATGCAATCGGGACTCCCCACGGACTGCATCTTCGAGCATGCCGTCGCCGGCACCCCCGCCAGCGGCTGGACGAGTATCGAGTTCCCCAATTCCGATGGCTCCCAGTGGATCGTGAACTAGCCGGTAAGGACCGTAGCCGTCGCACGTTCCTGGGCCAGGCCCTCGCCGGCGCAACGGTCTTGACCTTCGCACCGCCACTCTGCCTCCAGCGTCATCTGGAGCCGGTGCGGTTCGGCATGTGCGCCGACGTCCACAAGGACGTCATGCACGACGCAAACAAGCGCCTCACGACATTCGTGAAGGCCATGACCGACAAGAAGGCCGACTTCCTCGTGCAGATGGGAGACTTCTGCCAGCCCATCGACAAGAACAAGTCCTTCATGGAGGTGTGGCGGAGCTTCAAGGGTCCCACGTACGACGTCATCGGGAACCACGACATGGACGGCGGCAAGACCAGGGAACAGACCCGCGCGTTCATGGGGATGAAGCGCGGCTACTACACATTCGTGAAGAAGGGCTACCGGTTCATCGTGCTCGATGGCAACGACACCCACGAAGGGGCGCCGACCGGGTATGCACGCCACGTGGACGACGCGCAGCGCGGGTGGCTGAAGAAGCAACTGGAAACGACCACCGAACCCGTGGTCATCCTCTGCCACCAGAGCCTCGAGAACTCCAGCGGCGTGGACAACGGCGCTGCGGTTCGAGCCATCCTCGAGGCGGAGAACGAGCGGGCGGGCTGGGGGCGCATCCTGGCGTGCTTCAGCGGCCACCACCATCTGGACGACCTGGTCAGGATCAAGGAGATCCCTTACGTGCAGGTGAACTCCATGTCCTACTTCTGGGTCGGGGGCGCCCGAAAGCACAAGAGCTATCCCGCCGAGGTGCACGCCGCCCATCCGTGGATCGAGTACACCTCCCCCTACCAGGACCCGCTCTGGGCCTTTGTGACCATCGACCCCAAAGGCGTGCTCCGCATCGAGGGCGTCCGTTCCAAGTGGGTCGGACCGTCGCCGAAGCAGCTCGGCTACGCGGCACGCGCGAACGAGAAGGGCATCACACCCACCGTCACCGATCACAGCGTCAAGATCGCGGGCACGGACCGGCGGTGAGGCGCGGCTGCCTCGACGCGTTCCGCGCCCTGGTGACCGCGGTCGCGCTGGTATTCCTCGCAAACACCGCGGAGGCGCAAGGGACGCGGCCCCCCAACGTGGTCCTCTGCATGGCCGACGACCAGGGATACGGAGACGTCGGGTACTACGGCAACCCTCTCCCCCATACTCCAAACCTGGATGCCATGGCTGCCGCGTGCCTGCGCCTCGATCGTTCGTACGCGGCCGCGCCCGTCTGCTCTCCCACGCGCGGGAGCGTGCTCACCGGGCGCCACCCGAACCGATTCGGATGCTTCCGCTGGGGCTACACGCTGCGCCCGTCCGAAGTGACCTTGCCCGAGCTGCTGCGCAAAGCCGGCTACCGCACCGGGCACTTCGGGAAGTGGCACCTGGGATCGGTGCGGTCCAGCAGCCCCTGCTCCCCGGGCAACAACGGCTTCGACACCTGGCTCTCGAGTCCGAACTTCTACGAGAACGACCCGTGGATGAGCGACAACGGTCGCGCCGTATCGGTGAAAGGGGAGAGCTCCGAGGTCGCCATGAAGGCGGCGCTCGCGTTCATGCGTGAGGCCGCCGAGCAGAAGCGCCCGTTCCTGGCGGTCGTCTGGTTCGGTTCGCCCCACAATCCCCACGTCGCCCACCCCATCGACAAGGCGCATTACGCAGGGCGGCCCAAGCAGGTGCAGAATTACTATGGCGAGGTGACGGGCATCGATCGCGCCATGGGCACCCTGAGATCCGCCCTGCGCGCGTCCGAGCTCGCCGACGACACCATCGTCTGGTACACGAGCGACAATGGCGCTCGTCGCCCCGGGTCCAACGGCGGCCTGCGCGGCGCCAAGGGACAGCTGTGGGAAGGAGGCATCCGCGTCCCCACCCTCATCGAGTGGCCTGCGATCATCTCACGTCCGCGCACCTCGAACGCGCTGGCAAGCACCGTGGACATCCTGCCGACCTTGATCGACCTCGCGGGAGTCACACGGCCCGCGAACGCACCTCCTCTGGACGGCTCGAGCCTGCGCCCCCTGATCGAGGGTCGGCCGCCGGCGAAGAACCGCACCATGGGATTCTGGGATGTCCCGGCGCGCGGCCTCCCGGTGCGCAGCACCAAGCTGCTGAAGGCACTCGCCGCAGAGCAGAAGACTGGCCAGGAACGTCCCAGCAGGGACGTGCACCCCGGCGAAGGTGGGACTCGGCTCGACCTGGTGCCCTCCGCCACCGACGGCCACGCGGCGTGGATGGAGGGGCCCTACAAACTGCACCGGATCGTCGGCCCCAAGGGCAAGGCCCGCTACGAGCTCTATCACCTCGCCCGGGACCGCGCCGAAACGAAGGACCTGGCTGTCGACGAACCCCGTCGCGTCGCGCGTATGGGTGAGGCCCTGTCCGCCTGGCAGCAGGACGTCATCCGCAGCTGCCGCGGCGAGGACTACGGCGACAAGTAGGGAAAATCCGCACGGACAGCGCGGCCCCAGGAGCAGGCCGGAGCAAAGCCCGCGGCGAAACCCTCAGCTCTGGGACGTTCCCGAATCCCGGCCGGCCGGACCTGGCCGCGTCAGACGCCAGTGATGGTGGACGAGAAGAAACAGGAAGATCGCAACCAAGCTGTATCGCCCCTCGACGCTCAGGTCATCCAGCAAGCTGCCGATGTTGGCCACGATCCCCGACGACCCCGGGAACATGATGTCCACGAGAACGAGGACGAGGACGAGAGAGGCAGCGACACTCCCCAGCGCATCGAGCCACTGCTGAATCTTCCGCACGGCTTGGCTCATGCCAACTCCCCAGACCGAAGCGTTCGTCGGTCATCCGAACGGCGCGGGCAACCAGAGGCGAGCGGAGGCGCGCATACGCGTCACCTCCGCTCCAACCCTCAAGTCCGTGAACTTGGCAGCACCAGAGCCGCCAGGACAAGCAGGGCGATGAGGCCGTTCAGACCGCTGAACTGTGCCACCACGTCACCGATACCCTTGATGACGTGGACGCCACTGTCGCCCGGGTAGAGCACCTCGACGACGAGAAAGAGTCCTATGAGGCTGACGCCAAGGGACATCGCCGCCCGCACCCATCCCTGCAGGGTGCCCATTGCTTCGTTAGCGTTCATGCTTTCCCTCCCAAAGGAAACAACCGCGGCCCGTAGGAACCACGGCCCGTAGGCTACCTGTACCAGCGCGGTTAGGTGAATTACCTGCACAATCCGTAGCATTCTGCTCCAGATAACCGAAATAACCGCATGAAACTTGCCTCCGGGCCCTGGGCGAGGGGAATTTGCCCGTGACACTCTGGCCTGAGACACGAGCGGCGAAGGCGCCCGAGGCGCGGGACGGTGGCACAAGGACCGCTACGAGCCACGTCAGTTCACACGTGACCGCGCGACAATGGAGAGCCCGGCGACCAACGAGCCACGCCGTGTTACGCCCATTCGGGGGACCCTGGCCGCCGTCAGGGGGCCGCGGCCCCGGTGGTACCCTGTGGGCTCCAAGCCACGCGGCCGGGCTCGCACCGTGAGAGCCCGGGTCGGCCGCCCCCCCCCAGCCCCCAGCGGAGCATCACCATGCTCAGGCGATCTGCCCTGGCGACGATCCTCCTCCTGTCCCTTCTTCCCGCGCTGGCATTCGCCCAGTTGGGACGCATCACGTTCGGTCCCCTGGACATGGCGGCAGCCACGGGTGCGCCTGTCGGGTCCGTCACTCCCAACACCGGGTTCATGGGAGTCACCGAGCTCAACGGCTTGCTGTATGTCAGCTGGTGAGGGCGCGTGGGCGGCGG
>JABSRK010000281.1 GCA_013213915.1 Planctomycetota bacterium | reverse complement strand
CGCAGCCGGAGCATCCGCAGCCGGAGCATCCGCAGCCGGAGCATCCGCAGCCGGAGCATCCGCAGCCGGAGCATCCGCAGCCGGAGCGTCTGCAGGCGGTGGCGGAGCGGTCTGCCCCGCCGCCTCGCGCTCCTGCCGGAGCCTCTCCTGCGCGGCCTTCAACGCCTCGCGCTCGGCGACACGCCGCTTGGCAGCCTCCTCGATCTTCTTCTGCTCCTCGGCCCGCTTCGCCCCCTCCTGGGCAACGCGCTTCTCCTCCTCCTGCATCCACTGAGCGTGGGCCGTGTTGCCCGCGGCGATGGCCTCGGACAGTTTCTTGATCAGCACCTGGATCGAACGCATGGCATCATCGTTACCCGGGATCGGGATGTCGATGGGCTGGGGATCGCAATCGGTGTCGAGCACCGCGATGACGGGGATGCCGAGCTTGTTCGCTTCCTTGACGGCGTTGTGCTCCTTGCGGGGATCGACGACGATCACGGCGGCCGGCAGGTTCTCCATGTTGCGAAGACCGTCCAGGTTCCGGAAGATCTTGCGCTTCTCGCGCATGAGCGAAGCGATGCGCTTCTTGGAGTGCTTCTGCATGGAGCCGTCACGCTCCATCAACTCGAGCTCCTCGAGCCGGGCGAGACGACTACGGACCGTCGCGAAGTTGGTGAGCGTGCCACCGAGCCAACGTTCGGACACGACCGGCATGCCGACCTCACGCGCGGCATCCACGACCACGGCCTGGGCCTGCCGCTTGGTCCCCACGTAGAGAACCTGGTGGCCCTCGGCGACCAGGCGCTGCAGGAACGTAGTCGCGCGAATCATCCCTCGCAGCGTCTGCCTCAGGTCGATGATGTGGATGAGGTTGCGCTTGCCGAAGATGTAGGGCGACATCTTCGGGTTCCAGCGGGATGCGCGGCATCCGAAATGGACACCTGCCTCGAGGAGTTCCTTGATCGGAACAGCGAACATGGGGCTGCTCTCCCGGACGCGACGCCATGGTGGAGCCCTTGATGCAGAGCTCGCAGCGTCCTACGCCGCAAAGGGTTATGTCGAACTGATCCGGCCCGTCCACCTTGGAGGGGTCGGCCAGTCCGACGATCCTAACGCCGCGAAAGGGGCGGACAAGCAGGGCTGTGGCAAGGCGTTACGTCACTCATGCGCTACCCTGCGGCCATGGTCGGTGGTCGGGAGGTCTGGATCGTCGCCGGGGAACCGAGCGGCGACACGCACGCCGCGCATCTGCTGGCTGCGCTGGCGCGGTACGCCCCCGACATCTCTTTCCGCGGTTACGGCGGGCCCCGGATGCGGGACGCCGGCATGGATGTCCTCCACGACCTCGCGTCGGACGCGATCATGGGGGTCTTCCCCGTCGTGGCCGCGCTGCCCAGGATCCGGCGGCTCTTTCGTCGCGCGGTGACCGAACTTCGGGAACGCCGCCCCGCCGCCCTGGTCCTCGTGGATTACCCCGGGTTCAACATCCGGCTCGCGGCGAGGGCGCACGCAATGGGAATCCCGGTCATCTACTACATCTCCCCGCAAGTGTGGGCCTGGGCGCGCTGGCGCACGAAGAAGCTCGCGCGGATCTGCGATCTCATGCTCGTGATCCTGCCATTCGAGGCGGAGGTGTACCGCGACAGCGGGCTCGAGACGGTGTTCGTCGGACATCCCCTGATGGACCACCTGCGAACCGTCGACCACGACACCGACCTGATCGCGAGGCTCCGGAAGGACGTCCCAGAAGGCGCGCCGGTCGTCGGCCTGTTCCCGGGTAGCCGCCGCAGCGTGGTCGCGAGCCTCGCACCCGTGTTCGCGGACGCGGCGCGCCGCCTGCGCGCGCGCGAGGGCACGCGTGACGCGCGGATCGTGGTCGCGTGCGCGCAGGAGCGATTTCGTCCGCTCATCGAATCCCACCTCCACGGCCTCGACGCAACGGTGCTCGTCGGTAAACCGTACGAGGTCATGGAGGCCGCCGACCTGGCCCTGACGTCGTCCGGAACGACCACACTGGAGATCGCCGCCCACGGGACGCCATTCGTCCTCGGATACCGGGTCTCCCCCGTCATGTACGCGCTCGGACGCATGCTGGTCTCGGTGCCTCACATCGGGTTGGTCAACCTCGTCGCGGAGCGGTCATTGGTACCGGAACACATCGGAGTGCGATCGTTCGCACGCCAGGCAGCCGACGATCTACACCGGCTGTGGATCGATCCCGAAGCCCGCCAAACCCAGGTGGCCGGGCTCGCGGAGGTCCGAGACAAGCTTGAATCCGAGGGGTCCTACGATCGCGCGGCGGCGGCCATCGCCGGCCGCTTGGGATAGTATTCGGAAGCCCTCATGCAAACTCCGGCTCCCGTCGTTGCACGCCACTGCTCCAGACCCTGGAAGCAGATCACCTTCCTGTCCGATGGGGAGGCCGTCTGCTCTTGCGTCGACTCGGCGAAGACCATGCCCCTCGGCAACATCAACGAACTGTCGATGGAGGAGCTCTGGAACGGGCCTGCGTACAAGAGCCTGCGCCAGGACTGCGTCGAGGACATCAGTCGCCGACCGATCTGCATGACCTGCCCCAATCGCATCCCGGAGGCGCCAAAGAATCCCGAGAAGCTGCACATCCCACACCGACCGAGACACGTCTACGTCGAGACCATCGCCGCATGCAACCTCGTCTGTCCCGGCTGTGACCGGGATGCCATCGAGGGATCCCGCAACGGCGCTCGCATGTCCGTCGATACGTTCAAGAAGATCATCGACGGCCTCTCGCCTCACCTCGAGTATCTCGAATACCACGTCGGCGGCGAGAACTGGGCGCACAAGCAGAGCGGTGAGATGCTCCGGTACGCGAAGGAAAAGAACCCGTACCTGTTCACCCTCACCAGCACCAACGGGCTCTACTTCAACACCGAAGCTCAGCGGCGCGACGCACTGCTATCGGGAATCGACGTGATCATCATGTCGATCGACGGCGCCACGGCGGAGAGCTACGACCGCTACCGCGTCCAGGGCGACTTCAATCAAGTCATCGAGAACATGCGCGCCATGATCAAGATGCGCGAGGAGATGCAGGTCTCGTGGCCGAAGATCGTCTGGCGCTACATCCTCTTCAACTGGAACGACTCCGCCGAAGAGATGGAACTCGCGCGCAAGATGGCGAAAGAGATGGGCGTCGATTGGCTCACGTGGCTACTCGACGTCGCGCCGACGGACGAATACACCAGCCAACGCTACCGCCACGGCAGCCCTCAACTCGAGGAGATCCGCCACGAGATGTGGGAGACGGTGCAAGGTCTGATCCCCGTCTCGCCACGCTGGGAAGACTACTGATCACCTGAGCTTGAACTTGTAGCCGCCGGTGTCGGTGAAGTAGAGGTGATCTTTGTTCGCGTCGAGCCAGACGCGCCAGTCCCTGGCGTAAAGAAGCTCCTGGTCGGTGTAGCGCTGCAGGAGGATGAGCGCGCGTTCCGACTTCTCCCCCTGCTCGAGCTCGGTGACACAGCGCTCCAGGATCGCTGGGTCCCTGTTGGCGATGCCGAGCGCCTTGGCATCCGCATCGACGGCGAAATACCCGCTCGAGAACGTCGACGGTCCGTTCGAAACGTGGCGGGCGGCGCGGAAGAGGTATGCCTCATTCGCGGCGAGGAGTTCCTTCATTGTCGCACCACTGCCCTTCGCCTCGTCCAGCAGCGCCTTGGAGAACTGCCTCGTTCCGTACTTCTGGAGACGCTCGTCGTCCAGGTAACCTGCGTAGACGAACGCCCACCGACGTGAGGGGGCCGTGCGACGCGCGAACGCCCGCTTGCCATCGAAACCCCTCATGTACACGAGGGTGTTCAGGAAGACCGTTCGCGCCTCCTCGGTCATGTCCATGGGCGGCGCGCAGAAGCCCCACAGAAAGAAGTTGCCCTGGCGACCGAGCGCGACCGAGTTCGGCCCCTTCGAGTTGTTGCCCCCCGAGATGAACTCGCAGTCGGGCGTGTCCTCGAATCCGTAACCGCCTGAAACCAGACCGTAGTCCTTCCGGCGCAACTCGCGGTGAACGCGCCATGCCTTGATCGTCTCCCCCATCTCCGCGCCTTCGGGATATCGCGAATAGTGCTTCGGCGTCTTCAGGTCAATCCAGGTGAGCTCGACCTTGAAGGGCTTGTTGAAGATCGCGTGCGAGGCATCCAACCCGTGGGCCTCTCCCTTCAAGCACAGTCACAACCAGTCGAGCTTGATGTCGAGAGCCCCGAGCGTCGAGCCGCCGGCCGCCCCCATGAGAATCGTGGGCCTGGTGAAGTCGCGTGTCAGCTTCGCCCCGCGTGGGATCTTGATCCCGGACTCCTTGTACGGCGTCTCGGCGTCGACGATGACGACGTCAGCATCCTTCGCCGTCGCCGAGGTCAACTTGCCACGATCGATGGCGTTTGCGGCGCTGACGTGCGCCCTCAGAAACGTGAGCCACTCCGCGGTCCGCGGCCCCGGATCACCGGCATAGAGGACAGACAGGTCCAGCTTGGCCTGCGCTGGCGAGAGGGCGACCAAGCCGAGCAGCAGGACCGACAGGATGCGGTGAGACATGGCGAAACCCCCAAGGAGGATCCTACCTGACGCCGAGGGGCCGCAGTGCCGGGGCCCTGAGGCCGGCTACACCTCCGCCGTCTCCCGGATCGACGCGACCACCCTGGCGGCGGTCTCCATCGCCAGGACACCGTGCTCTCCCGTAACGGCGGGGTCGCGGCCCTCATTCACTGCATCGAGGAACTCCTGGTCCTCGAGCATGAGGGGCTCGTCCTTCGCTCGAACCTTCAGAGACCGAGATCGGACGAGGCGCTTGACGGTCGCTTCGAGCGGGGTCATGCCCTCGAGCTTGATGCGGCCATCGGCGATGTTCTCGCGCACACCGGGCGCGAGGCGGACCAAGCGCCCCGACTTCTTGTGGAAGTCGAGGGTCACGTAGGTGTCCTCGGCGAAGAACCGCAGCTTGCGCTCGGTCTTCAACGCGATGCGTGACGCAGTGACGTTCGCGACGGCTCCGTTTTCGAACACGAGACGCGCGTTCGCCATGTCCTCGGTATCTCCGAGCACGCCGACTCCGACCGCGTGCACGGTCGTGACCTTGGA
>JABSRK010000280.1 GCA_013213915.1 Planctomycetota bacterium | reverse complement strand
CCAATGCGGATGCGGCGCTCGTAGCAACTCCAGCTTCGAAGCGGAGAAATGCCGCGCCCCCGTCCACCTGCCTTTCCATCCTGGTGGTGGACGATGAGGATGTTGTCCGCGGGTGGATGCGCGAGACGCTCGTCAGTCGTGGCCACAGGGTGGTCGAGGCGGCGAGCGGGGGAGAGGGCATCGTGCGATGCGACGAGGGGGCCTTCGACGTCGTCATTGCGGACTGGCGCATGCCTGGGATGGACGGTGAGCAGTTCCTCGAGGAGGTGAACGCATACGCAAATTCACCGACGAGGCGGGTCCTGATCACGGGCCGTTTCGAAACCGAGGAGGAGAAGGAACTCCCCTCGGGCCTGGACGCGGTGTTGCGCAAACCATGCTCGGCCGCCGATCTCGTAGAGGCTGCAGAAGGCGGCGAGGACGCGTCAATCCCGAGTGGGGATCGGGGGCGCCAACTCTAACGGGCGCTCAGACGAGCCCGAGGCTACATCTTGGGGGTCAGGCGCCGGCCCATGCGTCGCCGGCGGTTGATGCTCGCGCGCCCGCTCTTGGTCTTCATGCGGGTTCGGAACCCGACCTTCTTCAGGCGCTTGCGCTTGCTGTTGCGGATGTTGGTCTTCATGGTGCCAACTCGCTACCCCGCAGACGCTTGGAAGGGCGCCTTCAGCGGAACCGAGGGGCGGGATCGTAGCAACGATTCAGCCGGGCGTTCAAGCGTTCGGTTGGTTCTGCCCCCGCTCGCCCCGGTATAATCCCATAACCGTCCTGATTCGGGTGTTTGCCCCCTGTGCCCGGGTTTCAATGCGCCTGTCTGGCAAGGTTTTCCAATGCGTAGCCTGTGCGGCGTCACGCTGCTTTTTCTGTCCTCCCTCGTCCCAGCCCAGATCCAATTGAGCTTCGAGGGTTCGGCTGCCGGCGCCTCCATCACGGGTAGCCCCGATGCCGAGGGGTGGTCTTCGATCGGCGGGACGGTCACCGTGGTCCCGTTTGGTGCCATCGCGGGCCCGACGAGCCAGTTTCCGACAGACCAGCCCCAGTGGTGCATCATTCGATCGGCTGGCGCGGTCGGTAGCCTGGCCACCACGCAAGGTGGTCCCGCGCCGTACCCGATCGCCTCCGGAACGTCGGGGATGGTCCGCAACTCCGTGACGGTTCCCTTCGCCAGCCCGGGTCAGCAAGTGACCTTGTCGTTCGACTTCAACTACGTGTCGCAGGAGTGTGCCCAGGCGACGACTTTCAATGACTGGTGCGCCGTGGATCTGGTGGACCCAGCTACGGGGCTCAGCGTCCTGAGTGCTCTGTATCGCGACACCTGGTCGATCGAACTCGTATCGGGGGCGGTCACGCCCGACGAGACCGGCGTTGTCCCGATTGGCGCCTGCACCGGTGGTGCTTTGGAGGAGAACCTCCCGGGGACGTCCCACTCGGTTTCGGTCGTGATCCCCGCAGCGCTCCACGGCAGCACCCTGAATTTTGAGGCCCACGTTGCGGACAGCGGTGACGGCTCGTTCAGTGGGTTCCTCTATCTCGACAATGTGCAGATCCAGGGCGGCATGGCGCCGCCTCCGCCCATGACATCCACCATCACGACAGTCGCGGGTGCACACACTTATTCTGTCGATGCTCCAGCGACCGCGGTGACCGGCAACTACTACGAGCTCTATACCCTGGTCAGCCTGAACCCCGCCGTGCCGACGGGCTCCGGTGCCTTCCTCGGCATGCATCTCGACGCTTTCATGGCCGGGATCTTCTCCCAGCCCCTTGGTGCGGAGCCGTTCCACGTCCAGATGACCGGCTCGACCTACTCCTGGGGTCCGTTCACGCTGCCTCCCGGTCTCTCCATCGACTGGCTTACGGTGGGCGTTTCGGGTGGTGTGCTGGTCGAACTCACCGCCGCCCAGACCAAGACATTCTGAGCCTCGGGGCCAACGTCCCGTGACAGGCTCCGTACGGGGCGTCGAGCGTGCTGCTCGTCGCCCTCTTCCGTGGGGCCATGTATTGGCGCGCACCAGCATTTCCGGGTATTCGAGCGGACCCGAGCCGGAGCGCGATCTTGAAAGAGAGCACATCTCCGCGACGCAACCCGAACGCGCCTTCCCACCCGTCAGAGCGGCTGTCTTCAGCTGCTCCTGTTACCGCCGCTTACCTGCCCCGTCCATCTGACGGAGAACGAGGTATGGCACTCACGGGACAGGAAGTGGATCAGCAGCCCCCCAGGGCGGAGCCGGATGACCTCCGAGCCGCCTTGGTCGCGTTGGCCGAGGAACTCGTGGGCTTCATGCAGCACCACGTGGGTGACCCCCATCTGGGGGCCGATATCGCCCAGGACGCCCTGGCCCAGGCCTTTCAGGCCCTGGACCGGCTCCGGGACCCCGACGCCCTGCGTGGCTGGGTCTACCGGATCGCCATCAATCGTTTCAACGACCACGTCCGCAGATCCAAGAGCTTCCGGCAGGAGCCGGGGCCGCTGCCCGAGCGGGTCGCCCCGGATGACGCGGGCCCGGTGCGCCAGGCCCTGGCCCACGAACTCGATTCCGAGTTGCGCGACCAACTGTTGGCGCTCCCCGAGAGGCAGCGCACCGTATTGATGCTCCACGGGGTCCGGGGCATGACACACCGGGACATCGCGGGGTTCCTCGAGATCACGGTCGATGCCGTCAAGATGAGCCTGTTTCACGCCCGCGAGAAGATGCGGTCCCGGCTGGAACGGTACCTGGGACGCGCCCCCGCGAAGCGCCCTTCGCGACGAGAGAGGTCTCCGTAATGGACTGCCTCGCCCCTGCCACCTTGCAAGACCTCGCCGACGGCCTGCTTGCCGCCGCCGACCGCGCCCAGGTGGATTCCCATCTTCGCCGCTGTCCGGCGTGCCGGGATGGTCTGCGCGCGTTGCAGCGCGTCGAGGGCTACCTGCGCCACGGACGGGCCGCCAAGGCCGATCCATCGCTCGCCGAGTCGGTGCTTGATCGCGCGCTCGCGGGCCAGTTTGCAGCGCCCCGGTGCACGCCGTCCGTCGCAACCAATCCGGGCCCTCCTGCGCTTCAGGTCTCTGCGCCCGTGTGGTGGGGACGTCTCGCCCCGTCCGCGGCAGCGGCGTGCCTCGTCGCGCTGCTCCTCGTTGTGCGGGGTGCTCCGGTGAGCGAGCGGCCGCCGGTTCTGGCCAGGGAGTCTTCCCCATTGCGGTACACGGAGCAGGTGGGTGTGGGCATGTCGCGGGCCGAGATCGTTCGCATGCTGAGAGCGGCCTGGCACGCGTCGCCGGGTTCGGAGGAGCGCATTCGGGTCGTTGAGGCCGCTGCGAGGGAGGGGGTCGTCGGGTTCCGTGCGCGGGCCGAACGACTTGCCGTCGCAGCGCCAGAAGGCCAGGTCGAGTCGGCGGTCTTCGCCGTCGCGGCGTTCGGCGACGAGGAGGCTGCCCAGGCCCTGGGGCGCGTGGCCGGTCGTCGGCCGGTTTCGCCCGGGACTCTGGCAGAAGCACTGTTGCGCACGGGGAGCCGCCGGGTCGCCGATCGTGTGTGGGCACTGCTACAGGAAGACGCGCGAGATCGGGACGAGTGCTACGTGCAACTGCACCGTTTGTCGGGACGCGAGGCCTCGCGCATCCTCGTTGCCGCGTATCTCGGAGGGGATGGTTCGCCGGCCCTGCGTCGCATCATCACGGAACGACCCACCGCCCTGGCACGTCTGCGCAACGAGTTGTCGTCGGTGAGTCGCGAGGGACGAACCCGCATCCTCACGCTGCTCGGAGAGGCCGGCGATCGCGAAGCGGTGCCGCTCCTTGAGCGCGGGCTGCGGTCGGAAGAGACGTGGTACGTCTCCGTCCACGCTCTTAAGCGCGTCGCTCACGCAGGGTCGCGTGATGCGTTGCTTGCGCTCGCTCGCGCGCTGCCGTTGCTGGAAGACGCGACAGAGTGGTCGGCGTCGCGGGAAGCGTTGGCGCTCGGCAGCGTCCTGCGTGAGATGGCGCCCGGAACAGGAGCGATGTTCCTCCACGCACGCTGCGCGACGCGCCGTGCATCGGACCGTCGCCGATATCTCGTGGCGGCTGGCCTGACGGGCGATGCGAGCGTGCGGCCAGCGCTGGAGGCCGCCCTGTCGCGGGCGCAGGAGTGTCGCGCAGCGCTGCTGGCGCTGGCGGTGTCGGGTGAACGGGCTGCGGTCGCTGCGATTCGCCCGTACGGCGTGTCCCGCGACCGCGGTACGCGCCGCTGCGCTCTCGCGTCCCTCGCCATGCTCGGCGGCTGCGAGGCTGCCAACGTGCTCTCCGCGGCGATGCGGAATTCCCGCGACCGTCGCACCGTGATGAACTGCGTTCGCTTCACGGCGAACCGTTGGGTGGCTCCCGTGTTTGTGGATGGACTCTGCTACCGGGACACCCGTGAGGACTGCTTGCGAGGTCTGAGGAGGCTCGTCGGAGGCCGCGGTCCGCGGTCTGGAGATCCTCGGGCATGGCGAGCATGGCTTGGCCTGGATTCACAGAACCCCGAGCGGACGTGAACCCCTTGCGGGGAGATCGGCCCTTCTGCCGTGACGACAACAGGTCTACGATTGGACCGAGTGGCCCGGAGTCTGTTCCGACCACGCTTTGATTGAAGGAAGACTGAGATGACGACCAAAACGCTCACGACACTCCTGCTGGCTTTCGTTCTGGGTGCCCCCTCAGTGGCACAAGACCTCTCTTACCGACTCGAGGTCTTCGACGTTCGCTTCCTGGTCGCTCCAGGAGAGGCCGTGTCGTTCGAAGCGGAACTCCCTCTCTGGGGGATGTATCCCGACGCGGGATCTGGCGTGCGCCGCGTGCGGAGGACCGAGGGGCGCCTGAGCCTGGACAGCGTCGCCGATCTCGTTCGTGAAAACGTCGCGTCCGAGACGTGGGACACCAACCCGAGTTGCCGGATCAGACCGGAGGCGGGCTACATCGTGTGTCGCAACGAGCAATCCGTGCTCGACGAGATCGGGACGTTTCTCGACTACCTGCACAGAGCTGTAGCGCGTTCCATTAGCGTGGACGTGTGGCGCCTGCCCGCGTCGGGCGCTCCGGTTGCGGGGGTCGTCACGGCGGAGGTCGCCACGGGGCTCATCGCCCACCCGTCCACCACGGTGTCCGGCAAGCTGGA
>JABSRK010000028.1 GCA_013213915.1 Planctomycetota bacterium | reverse complement strand
AGATGGCCAACCCGGACGTCATCTCGGAGAAGACAGCGGGCGACATCGATCGCGCCGTCCGGGGCATCATCGAGGCCTGCCACAAACAGGCGGTGGACATCATCACCGAGAACCGCGATCTCGTCGACAAGCTTGCGGACATCCTGATGGAGAACGAGGTCCTTGATCTGGTGGAGTTCGAGCGCGCGGTGCAGGACTTCGCCTCCGTTTCGCCCCCGCCCTTGCGGACGAACCCTCTC
Organism: Planctomycetota bacterium; assembly: GCA_013213915.1. Classification (GTDB taxonomy): domain Bacteria; phylum Planctomycetota. The sequence continues at coordinate 17,934 of JABSRK010000028.1, read as the reverse complement.
GAGGGTTCCTCCGAGAGGAAGGACGGCCTGCCGGACGTCGAGACTCCTCCCATGCCCGACCCCCCGCCGATCAGCCCGGGCCCGCTCCCGCAGGGTGCCTAGGCCCGCGCTCCGAGGGGAGCGCGCGGCGGCCAGCGACCTACGATCACTGCAGCTTTTCGAGCCACGTGGGCGCGGCGTGCTTGAGCAGTTCGCGCCGATACGCGTTCCGTGCGACGTCCTCTCTGGCAGCGTCGATGAGATCGGGGTCGAACGCAAAGAGCAGGCGTGCCATCGCTGAGTAGCCCTCCGGGCTCCCGGGGGCCTCATCTTCGGACCCGCTCGCCCGAAGAACGAGGAACAGATCCGTGTAGGTCTGGTCGATCGACGGGTTCCATCCGTATCGCGTCATGAGCCCGCCGAGCTCAACGATGAGGTCGCGCGCCGAATCGACAACGTCCTCGCCCTTGATCGCACCGAGGATCACGCGGAGGTTCCTCGTGTTGAACGACCCCAGGGTGTCGCCCGCGCGGACGCGCCGATCCATATCCGCAAGGATCTTGCTCGCGGCGCCATAGTCCCCGTCCTTGAGATGGACGTCGGCGAGCGACGCGAGGGCAGCGACCTCGCGCACGCGAAGCGCGGTCGAATATCCCGGGTGCTCGGATTCGGACTCTTGCAGGGAACGAGACAGCGCGCCGTAGAGGTTCTTCGCCTCGTCGCGGCGGCCCTTGTTCTCGATCTCCCGCGCTTCGCCGAATCGCATGTCGAAGTGACCGAGGACCAGCGCCTGGGGCGTCACAGCGAGGATCGGAATCGCCGAGAGGACCAAGATCGCGACGATGCCCCACCGACAACGCCGCAGCAGGCGGTCGAACGACGCTCTGAAATCGGGCTCGCACGTGTACCGATTGACCAGCCCGATCCGCGTCCCGATACCGAAGTGGCGCATCCCGCTCCGGCCTGCCTTGAGCGCACCCATGTGCAACCCGACGGCTTCGAGCGCACCGACGAACGGTGCCGGGTCTTCCATCGTGAGGACTGCATGCAAGTCGGCCTCTGTCTCGAACCGCCGGGACAGCCAGCCCATACCGACGAGGAAAAACAGCGCGAGCAACGCGACGTAGACGCCGATGGTCGCCGCCAGCGCCGTAACGCCGGCGACCTCCGGGTCCAGGCTCGAGAGGAGCGGCTGCAACAAGCCACCCATGGCGAGGACGACGGAATACGCGCCGAGCACGAGTCCGATGGCCAGCAGCATGAACAGCAAGGTGTGGTGACGCGCACCGTGGCCGGCCTCATGTGCGTATACCGCCTCCACCTGTTCAGGGTCGAGCTTGGACAGCAGCGCGTCGGTGACGACGACATAACGCATGCACGGCACGATGCCGATGTACAACGCGTTGGTGATGGCGTTACCCGTCTGCCACACGAGGATGTCGTTAGGCCGAAACCCGGTGCGCTTGCCGTACGCCTCCAGTCTCGTGCGCACCGGACCCGGTTCGAGCGAACGCGCGCCGAGGATAAAACGAATGAGCAGCGGCGCGCAGATGAACACGACCGCCAGGACCCCAGCGGCGGCTCCGGGGACAACGAGCATCTCGTACGAGGCGACGAAGAGCGAGATGCCAGGAGCGGTCTGCAGGATCTCCAGCAACGTCTGCGCGATCAAGATGGGCACCACGGCCAACATCAACACGCGTATATGGAACACCACGTAATCGCGACGGGCCCACGGCCGATGTGCGGTGCACGCCTCGAGTGGCCACTGGGCGAAGCACCTCACGGCCCGGTGCGCCACGTAGGGCGAGAACGCGAACGCATGCGCGAGACCTGGCGTGCCCCCGGTGATGCCCCAGGCCAGGCCAAGCCAACCCGAACCGAACAGGACCATCCCCCACGCCGCGAGGTGGAGCGCTCCGCGGCCGCGGTCAGGCCGGAGCTCTCCCGTATCGATGACGCGGGCGGCAGACCTGTTCGCGTCGTGGCGCGTCACCGCCCAGCCGATGGCCAGATACGCCCCGACCGCTAGAGGCCCCGCCCACGCCTCCGGGAACAGGGGCGTGAAGCCGCGGGCGATCCCCATCATCATGAGCGCGAGGATCGGCTGGATCATCTCCATGGCCAGCTCCCCTCGAAGACGATCCGGGCCGACCCCGTCAGAGACACCGCCGCATCGTCGGAAGGCCAGCCCAGAGCGAGCGCCCCGCCCGGCAACGTAATCGACACCTCCCGGTCCGTTCGTCCGGACAGCACCCCCGCGACGCACACCGCGCTCGCGCCAGTGCCGCATGCGAGGGTCTCTCCACATCCGCGCTCCCACGTACGCTGCCTGATGCGCCCACGGTCGACCACTTCCGCGAACGCGACGTTGGTCCCGTCGGGAAACGCCTCGTGCACTTCGAGCGTGGGGCCAACGGTCGTCACAGGCGCGTCATCGACCTGGTCTGTCCATACCACGCACACAGGATTGCCGACGCGCAGTGCCTGCACATGCACGGGGCCGCCGTCAATATTGATTGTGTGCGTCCCGAGATCCTCGGGGCTCCCTACCGACGTCCGTACTGTGGCGACATCCCCGTCAATGGTGACGACCTCGGATGCAAGGGGTCCGCTATCAGTCGCCACGACACACGCCCGGTCGCAGCCGTGATCGCGGACGAGGACGAGGGCAACGCACCGCAGCGCGTTCCCGCACATGTCCGACCTGCTGCCGTCTGCGTTCCAGACCACCATGCGCGCGTCCGACGTCGCATCTCGCTCGAGAATCAGCAGACCGTCAGCCCCGACCCCACGTTGCCGGTCGCACACCGCACGCGCAAGGGGCGCCGGATCACCGGGCGCGTCACCGCGCAGCGCGTCCACGCACACGAAATCGTTGCCCGCGCCCTCCACCTTCAAGAACCGCACGCCTGCATCCTAACGCCCCGGGCAGGGTACGATGCCCCGCCCATCGGAGCCCCGCCCCATGACTGAACGTATGCCTGAGCCTCTTCCTGTCGCCGCTGTCCGCTTCCGCGTGGACCCTGCGACGCTCGGCATAGCTTCCAGCGACGAACTCACTGCAGCCGACGCCATCGTCGGTCAAGGCACGGCGCTCGAGGCCCTCGGCACCGGGCTGGACATGGCCGCGCCAGGCTTCAACATCTACCTCGCCGGCAGCAAGGGCACCGGACGCTTCGCCGCGGTGCGCCAGATGATCGGCATGTGCAATCTCGAATGCGAGGCGGCGCTCAGCCAGTCCTACCTGTACGACTTCGCCCACCCTGACCGCGCCCTGCTCATCACCCTCCCCCCTGGCATGGGTCGCGAGTTCCAGAGCGCGGTCGACGATCTCCGGGCGTCGTTGGGGGAGGAGATCCCGGCTCTCCTCGGCAGCGAGGTCATGTCAAAGAGCCGCCAGCGCCTCCTCGACAAGTTCGAGCGTGAATCGAAGCGGCTGTTCTCGTCGTTCGAGGAGCGCATGGATGAGGCCGGTTTCGCCATCGCCCAATCGCAAACCGCGACCGGCACCATTCGGATGGCCGACATCTTCCCCATCATCGACGGCGAACCCGTCGCCATGGAGCAACTCGAGGCCGATCCGATGGACGCCGGCCTGGACGAGGTGAAGCTGACGGACATGCAGGCGCAGCACCGGTCCTTCAAGAGCGAACTGGGGTCGCTGGTCTCGATGCACCGCGACCTCGGCGACCGATACCGAGGCCTCGTTCGTGACTCCGAGCAGCGCAAGGTCGGCGACGCACTGGACCCACTCTTCGTGCAGCTCCTCGAGCGCTTCCAGAAGCACGACGAGAACATCGTCGGCTGGGTCGATGGTCTCAAGGCAGAACTGATGCAAAACCTCGAGTTGTTTCGCCCCACCCCGCCGGAGCAGGCGCCGGCGCCAGGGCCGACGATGGAGGGGTTCTTGTGGTTCGTTCGCTCGAACTTGCTCTGGGACCCGGCGGAGGAAGACGAAAAGAACCCAAGCCCCGTCGTCGAAGAAAACTGGCCTACGTGGCGCAACCTGTTCGGCACCATCGAAGCCGCGGGTGACCCGCCGATCCCGTCGTTCATGGACATCAAGCCCGGATCGCTGCTCCGCGCCAACGGCGGCTTCCTCGTCCTCTACGCAAACGAAACGCTCCGAGAACGCGGCGTGTACGAGAACCTCAAGCGCATCCTGCGCAAGGGAGAGCTCGAGATCGGTCCGCAGCAAGAGAGTTCTCATGCGCCCTTCGCCCTGAAACCGGCGCCGATCCCGATCAAGGTCAAGGTCGTGCTCGTCGGCGAACGCCATTCGTACGACATGCTCCACGTCATGGACCCCGACTTTGCCTCTCTCTTCAAGGTCAAGGTCGAATTCGAGGACGACATGCCTCGCACCGACGACAACGTCGGCGCCTTCCTGGCCGTCCTCAAGCGGATCATCGGCCGCGAGAGCCTCGCCACCTTCGAGGCAGGGGCGTTGGCGAGCCTTCTCGAGGAGGGCGTCCGCGTGACCGGCCACCGCGATCACCTCACGACCCGCTTCTCGGAGCTCGCGGATCTCATGCGCGAGGCCAACCACGTCACCAAGGACCGCGGCGGCGAACGCGTTACGAAGGAGGACCAGGATGCGGCGATCCGCCGCCGCCTCGCACGCCACGACCTGGTTGAGCGCAAGATGCTCGAGATGATCGAGGACGGGAAGGTGCTGCTCCAGGTGGAAGGCACACGTGTCGGCCAGATCAACGGGCTCGGATATTACGACCTTGACGACGCGCAGTTCGGAATGCCCGCCCGCATCAGCGCCACCTGCGCTATCGGACGGCGGGGGATCGTCAACATCGAACGCGAGGCCGACCTCTCCGGGCGCATCCACGACAAGGGCGTCCTGATTCTCTCCGGGTTCCTCGCCTCGACCTTCGCGCAGGACAAGCCGCTGTCACTCCACGCGAATGTCGCATTTGAGCAGTCCTACGCGATGGTCGATGGGGACTCCGCATCCCTCGCCGAGTTGCTCGCGCTGCTGTCAGCGCTGTCGGGCTTGCCCTTGCGGCAGGATATCGCCGTCACCGGATCGCTGAACCAGCACGGTCAGGTCCAACCCGTGGGCGGCGTGACCGAGAAGGTCCAGGGCTTCTTCCGGGCGTGCCAGTTCAAGGGCCTGACCGGTACCCAGGGTGTGATGCTGCCGGCCTCCAACATCTCCGACCTCCACCTCGACGGGGCCGTCTGCGAGGCCATCGCCGCCGGCCAGTTCCACGTCTGGCCCGCCACCGACACCCGCGGGGCGCTGGCGCTGATGACGGAGCGCCCGGCGGACGAAGCCCTGCTCGCGTGCGACGCGAAGCTCAAGCGGTACGCAGAGACAGTGCGCGACTACTTGCGGTGACCGTCGCCGCCTGCGTGTGGGGTCGCGCCCCCATGGCCGCACGCCTGGCGGCGGATTTCCACACGCGGTGCCCAGCCTGCAGTAGAGTCAGGCGCAGGCAAAAGCCGTCCGCAGCAAGGTCCTTTGGGGAGACCCCGATGCTGGATCGCCATCTGCACCTCTGGCGCGCTCCTGATGCTCACGGAAAGGAGCATCAGGTCGACAACCTCCCGGAGACGCCCGTCCCGGAGTTCCGACCGGCCGACCTGGTCGCACAGCGAGAGGCCGATCCTCCGGTCTCCGAGCACAAGCCGCAACCGTGGGCCAGGACCCTGCGCATGCTGCCGGGTCGGCGGGGTGGGCGCCGGTAGAGGGCGCCCCATCCGGGACACGCCGCCGGGCGTCCCGACGAGCGGATCACGACGCCGGCGACTCTTCGTCCATCATGCGAACGAGGGTGCGGATCGGGTCGGGGCCGTGACCGGCGTAGTGGTTGTTCGCGTACAGGAAGACCCTGGGCGCCCTCCCCTCCACGCGGACGAGTCCCTGCGCCCACCTGCGAAGGCTAGCGCCCCGGTCGATGACGATCTTGTCCCACGTCTTCGTAGCACTATCGGTCCGTCGTTCCGGTTTTCATGCCCTGGCGGATCCGCTTCTGCTTGTTCGTCACGTTCTCGAGCACCCGCATGCGACCGACGGTGCGGCTCTCGGCCGACTGCACCTTGACCTGGAACTTCACCGCCTCATCGCCGCGCTTGACCGAAAACGCAACCGTCTCGCCGACCGACAGCCCGCCGAGGTGAGCCCCCATCTCCACCAGACTCCCGACCGATTTTTGCCCCACTGCCGTGACGATGTCCCCATCGCGAAGACCGCCGGAATACAGCGCCGTCCCGCGAGGAACCTCGCCCACCTGAACCCCCCCGGACACATCGGTGTATTCGAGCAACCCGAACTCGTTGGCGGCCTCGGCCTTGCCCTTCACGTCAACGCTCTTGCCCTCGCGGACCACGCGGGCCACGAACGCCGCGCCCGCATTGACGGATCGCAAGGCGCGTCTCAGACCGAAGCGGCCACGCACGGTGGAGCCGTTGAACGTCTTCACCTGGTCACCGTCGCGGAATCCCGCTCGGAAGAACGGATCGCCGCGCTGCACCGCGAGGACACTGTCCCCTCCATCGACACGGCGCGTCTGCACTGAAGCGAGCACCGAGGCCTTCCGCGGCGTGAGGTCGAGCTTCCATCCGGCGGCGGCGAGGTACCGGTTCCAGTCGACCGGGAACGACTCGCGGATGTGTGCCTCCCAGAACCCCTGGAGATCGACCCCCGAGACAGCCTTGATCTCTCGCGGCCAATCCTCGGACCTGAAGCCCGGGCGCGGCGGATGGTGCCGGTAATAGCCGCCATGCTTCTGGTACATGTGACGCATCACGTCATCGAGGCTGTACTTGTTGTCGCTGCCGTCTCGGATGGCGAGGTCGATCATCATCCCGAGGACCTGACCTTGCAGGTAGTACGAGATGCGCGAGGTGTTCGTCCACACGCCGCGGGATGACTCCTGCGGCGATTGCACGAGGTGCGCCGGATTGCCCTCCCAGCTTCTCATGGCGCCACCTTGCTGCTGCAGGAACTCCTCGTCCTTGTAGAGACCGGCTCGCCACAGCCCGAGAGGCGTGTAGTAGCTCGTGAGACCCTCGCAGATCCACAGATCATCCACCGGTTGAGGACCCGTGTAGTCGAACGGACCGAGCCGGAACGGGCGTAACCGCTTCACGTTCCAGGTATGGAAGAACTCGTGTGCGGTGACGCCCATGAGTCCACGGGGCGTCAACCGGCGCACACCCCCGATAGTCGTCGACGTCAAGTGCTCGAGGCCGCCGCCGCCAGGGGTGTAGATGAACGTGTAGTGGTCGTACGGGACGTCATCGAACATATCCACGTACACCTTCACCACCTGCTTCACCATCTCCAAGAATGGTTCGACCGCGAACCGCGCCTCCCGCTTGCCATCGTCCACCACGACGCGATGCGGGACGCCCCGATAATGGAAGGTCCAGCTGCGCATCTTGCCGACCAGCGTCGGGGAGTCGATCAGCCGGTCGTAGTCCTTCGCGGTGAAGACCATCGGGTCGAACGTGGGGTCGAGCCCACTGCCCACCTTCCAGCCATCTGGGAGGTCGAAGTGGACGTGGACCGGGAGGTCCTTCAGCCCGTCGACGTACATCCAGTTGCGGGGGCCGTCGAGGAGGCCCGAGCCCGAACTCAGATACGAGCGGTTGTTCGACGGCTGGCCGGGCTCCTGGTTGGTGTACGTGAAGGTGATCGTCTTCGCGCCCTTGGCGTCGACCTTCCAGCGGCGGTCGCCATCGGCGCTAACTCGGCGCTGCTTCCCCTTGTCGTCGACGGCCTTAAACCCCGTGAGTTGCTTCCACGCGACGGCGCGGCTGCGGGCTCCGACCGTGAGTTGCCGATAGGCCCCCGGCGCCCAGTGCGGGACGATAAACGTGAGCGTGTCTTGATGAGGATTGCGCACCTCGATGGCGAGGTGGTAGTGCCGCGCCCCGGTGCTCTTCACGCTGAGCTTGTAGACAAGGTGCGCCTGCCCAGGGTCCGCGGCGGCGAGGGGAAGCAACATTGAGAGGGCAATCGCAGCCCGAGCAAGTCGGATCATCAGGGGGTCTCCAGCAGAGCGGAGGGTCATCGTAGCGGACCCCCCGAGTTCATGATCGGCGGCACCACACCGCCTCAGGCCTCGTGCGGCAGCGCTCATCGAGCCGCAATTTGCGATTGTGCTTTCTCGCTCACCTCACTCAACCTCTTGCGGGGACGCCGTTTGAAGACATAGGGGAGGTCCAGCCCCCATGCGGCACGCCGCTCGCAACAGGATCAGGTGCTCAACTCGTGGGGGTCTTTCGGTCCCGGCTGTTGTCCGCGGTGGTCGCAGGCAATCAGTCAGACAACTAAACGAACGCGCTCCGATCCAGCCGAAGGGCCCCCACGAGAACGCCTTCTGGCTTTGTCTCCCCAAGGCCGGTCGCAGGGAACTCGAAGACGTCCACGGGCATCACGATCCCTGGTAACACCCCGACCCGACACGCGAGTCCCCCCGCCGGGCCGGAGCCGGCTCTTCGGAGCCACTCGCGGGGCTCTGCGGGACGGACCGTGTCGGTCCGCGCTCCGTGGGGGGCCCCGGAGAGCCGGCCCCGGCCCGGTGTTCAGTCCAGGCGTACGGGGAGCTTCTTTTCGATCGTGATGCCACCCAGCGTCGGGCGCGTTCGATACGCCAGCAACTCCACACCCTCCCCCTGCACCCGCCGCAGGGTTGCGCCGTACGCTGGGTCGATGTGGTCGGCGGAGGAGAGCGCGCTACAGTCCGCCCGGTTGACGAGAAAGAGCATCACGGCACGAGCACCCTCACGGACCTGTTGAGACAGCTCTTCCAGGTGCCGGCGGCCACGCTCGGTAACGGAATCGGGGAATGCGGCGCGGCGCCCGACACGCAGGGTCACGTTCTTGACCTCCACGAAGCACGGTCGCCCCTTGCCAAGCAGCTTGATATCGATGCGGCTCCGAGCACCGTATGGGACCTCTCGCGCGAGCTCCTTGTAGCCACGCAACGGCCCGATGCGCCCGGAACGGATCGCCTCCTCGACGATGCGGTTCGGCAGCGCTGTATTGACACAGACCCAGAATCCGCCCACGTCGACGAGCTCCCAGCTCCACGGGAGCTTGCGGCCCGAGTCCGGGTGATGAGAGAGCGCGACCTTGCTCCCCACGGTAGCGCAGCCCGCCATCGACCCTGTGTTCGCGATGTGCGCGACGATCTCTGATCCGTCATCAAGGCGGATGTCCGCCATGAAGCGCTTGTAGCGACGCAAGAGAGCCCCGATGGCAAGAGGGCGATCGAAGCGCATGGGAAGTCGATCAGCCGTCGTGGTACGGGATGTTGATCGGTGGCGCAGGACGGGCGCCCGGCCTGAACCAGTAGACGTAGGGGAGCCTCTTCGAACCGGTCGCGGCCGTGAGCCTCACGTAGCCATCTGATTGCTGCTCGGCGTGCAGCACCGTCGCGTCCCCCAGCCGCGACGACTGGTTGCGGTCTTCACGCACGAACAGCCGCCCCCTGTCCACCATGCGCCCGTAAAACCGCACGAGCCGGTGTTCGATGACGGCGCGCGTTCCGCCGAGCGCGACGACCGGCTCGAACACGGAGATCTCACACGCCACCTTGCCGTAGTCGTTGACGTGCAGGGTCCCCTTTGCGCGGGGGATACCCGCCCCCACTGCGCCCGCTGGTGCCTGGAACGTCGGAAGCGCGCCCAGGTTCCCCAAGAGCGACCTGTCGAGCTCCATGCGGGCCAGGGTCCACTGGGCGTCCTCGGTGAGAGGGTCCACGCCGCGCGAACTGCAGGCCCCACAGAGCAGGAGCGCCCCAAGGATGATCACGATCGTACGCATGGTCGAATGCTACATCGGACGACGGCCCGTGCCGGCTTATTCCCTCCGGTCGGCCAGTTCGCCCGTGAGCGGGCCGGACGGCCTGACCTAAGTCCCGAACACGCTGCGTGAAAGGACAGCGGCGCTCAGGCCTCAACCCGATCCGGATGTCGGCTGGGAGCTCGCCCCCGTCATGACGTTCCTCAGGAAAGCGTCGAACATGAGGAACGACCAGATCGCGTAGCTGTGATCCTGTCGCTCCTTCTGGTGCTCGACCACGAGTTTCTCCAGGGCGCCTTTCTCGAACCAGCCCGTGCTCAGCAGCGCCGGGCTGTTGGCGAGGTCCCTCACGCGATCACGCAGGGGGCCCCTGAACCACGAAGCGAGGGGGACCGCGAACCCCTGCTTGGGGCGATAGAGGATGTCCCGCGGGAGGTGTTTCGAGAGCCCGCGTTTGAGGAGCCACTTGCCCTCCCCTTCGTGCAGCTTCAGGTTGCGCGGGAGCCCCGACAACCAGCCGACCAGCTCGTGGTCGAGCATGGGGACGCGCACTTCCAGGCTGTGCGCCATGCTCGCCCTGTCCACCTTCGTGAGGATGTCCCCGACCAGGTAGGTCTTCATGTCCAGGTACTGGACCAGGGAGAGCGGATCATCCGTCGGCGCGCGGCGGGCATGTTCGTGCAAGACCTGAGCGCCGCGGTAGCCGCCGAGCTCACGGCGAAACGCATCGGAGTAGATCCGGTGACGCAGGTCCTCCTGCAGCACGCTCTGGATCGCCGCGTAACCCTCCACCCCGTCGCGGCCCAGCCGTTGGAATGTCGCGCGCGCGCGGAGGAACCGTGGGGCCCAGCGCATCCTTGGATAGATGGACCCAAGCGCTCCGAACACGGCGCGCCGCAGGCCGCCCGGGAGATGACCACGCACGCGCTCTTCCGACAGGTGGCGGCGATAGCGCCCGTAACCGGCGACGCACTCGTCGCCTCCGTCACCCGACAGCGCAACCGTGACGTCCTTTCTGGCCAGCTCGCAGACGCGATACGTCGGGATCGCCGAGCTGTCCGCATACGGCTCGTCGTAGAGACCCGATAGCTGGTCGATGAGATCAAAGTCATCGACCGCTACCGTCTCCACGCGGTGGTCGGTCTTGCAGTGCTCGGCGACGAGCCTGGCGTGTGGTGATTCGTCGAATTCGTGGACGTCGAACGCGATGTTGCATGTCTTGACGGGCTCGGACGAGATCCGGCTCATCATCGCCACGACCGAACTCGAGTCGACGCCACCTGACAGGAACGCGCCAAGGGGGACCTCGGAGATGAGACGGCGATCGACGGCTTCGGTGAGGCGACGGACGAGCTCCTCGCAGGCCTCGGTTTCATCCATCGGGTCGAGGGGCACGAACGGAACGTCCCAATATCGCGTCGTCTCCGGAACCGGCCGCCCCCGCTCGACGACGAGGGACTCACCGGGGGGGAGCTTCTTGAGTTGCTTCAGGATCGTTCGGGGCTCAGGGACGTAACCGTATGTGAAGAAATCCTCGACGGCGTGGGGGTCCATGTCCCTCGACAACCCGGGGTACAGGTACAGAGACTTCAGCTCCGACCCGAACACGAGGTGCCCGTCCGGAAGGACGCCGTAGTGCAGCGGCTTGATCCCCAACCGGTCACGCGCGAGAAACAGCGTCTCCTTGCTCCTGTCCCACAGGGCGAACGCGAACATCCCGTTGAAGCGCTCGACGCATGCGGCCCCCCACTCCTCCCACCCGTGGACGATGACCTCGGTGTCGGAGCGTGTCGCGAACCGGTGCCCGGCATCGGACAACTCCCGCCTCAGTGATTGGAAGTTGTAGATCTCGCCGTTGTAGACGACGATGACGGAGTCGTCCTCGTTTCCCATGGGCTGTCGGCCACCCTCGAGATCGATGATCGAGAGTCGTCGATGCCCCAGACCGACTCCCGGTTCGACGTGCGTGCCATTCCCGTCCGGGCCGCGATGGGCAATGACGTCCGTCATCGCGTTGAGGAGCGACCTGTCGATGGGTCGGCGCTCACGCGTGTCGAAGATGCCCGCGATACCGCACATCGATCAGCGGAAATCGTCCGCGAGATCCATCTCGACCTGCTGTTGTTCGCTCGCCCCCCGCCAGAGGACGCGGATCTCGCCAAACTGACCGTCCTGGGCACAGGCCGCCACCTCCTGCTTGAGGAGGAGGAGAAGCGCAAGGAAGTAGCCGATGCACTCGGACCGCTCGTGGCCGGCCATGAGGTCGGAGAACAAAACGGAGCGGTCGGCGCGGAGGCGAGCCTGTAGCGTGTCGACGTAGTGCCGCACCGGCTTGTCGTCCACCCTGACGTGTGCGGTCTTCTTACCCCGTCCTTCCCCGATGGACTCGAGGATCTTCGAAAACGCCTCGAGGAGGTCGAAGATACCGAGGTCGTCGAGAGCCTTGTCTTCCTGCTTGAGGGGCTCGGGGCGTGCGGAGTCGGGCCGACCCACGCGAAGAGCCGCCGTGTGCGCCTGATCCACGAGGATCTTCCCCGAGTCCTTCAGGCGCTTGTACTCGAGGAGCTGCTGGACCAGCTCGTAGCGCGGGTCGATCTCCTCGGCGAGGTCGATCTCTTCGGAGGGCAACAGCATCTTCGACTTGATGACCATGAGCGTGGCCGCCATGACCAGGAACTCGCCCGCCTCGTCGAGATCCAGGTCCTTCATGAGTCCCATGTGGTGCAGGTACTGCTCGAGGATGCGCGCGACGGGGATGTCGTGGATGTCGAGCTCTTCCTTCTTGATGAGATGGAGGAGGAGATCCAGCGGGCCCGCGAAGTTCTCTAAGTCCACCCTGTAGTCGGCGTCGGTCATAGCACGGTTCCCATCCACTTGATCAGCACGTCGAGGTGACGGCTGGTCGCCTCGTAGAGCGTCTGGAACGGCCACGGCTCCGGCGGTGCGCCGCCCATCCATCCCCAGCGATGAAGATAACCGGCGTAGTAGAAGAGCCCGGCGAGAACCGTGAGGAATCCGAGCGGCGTGCACCAGTACCAGATGCGCTGGAGCCGGTCCGGGAGGCACATCCCCACCACGTGCCCGCCATCAAGGCCCGGCAGTGGGAGCAGGTTCAGGCACATCAGGAACAGGGAGAACCAGATCGGCACCTTCAGGATCATCCACGCCGGCGAGTGGATGCGATCAGTGTCGGAGAGTCCCCACCACTCCATGTGGACTGCAACCGCGAGGACCACCGCAAGAAAGCCGGCGCACAGGAGGTTGCCGGCCGGACCTGCGAGCGCCGCCAGCGCCATTCCGAACCGCCCCGTTCTCCCTCGGTCGATCAGCACCGGCCTGGCGCCTCCGAAGATCATGCCCGCGAAGAACAGGGAGATGAGGGGCAGAACGAGCGTCAGAAACCAGTGGAAGTGGCTGATGGGATTGAGGGTGCAGCGACGCCGCAGGGACTCCCGACGGTCCCCGGCCCACCAGGCCACCAACGCGTGACCGCCCTCATGGCACGCGTTGGTCATGAGAACCAGGAAGATGATGGCCGCGACCGCCGCCCATCCCCCCGGGCCCTTCAGCAAGCCGTCGAGATTCATGTGTCTCCGGAAGGCAGTTTATCCGGAAGTCCTTTTGCTAAGAAGGGTTCGGCGCGTTGATGGCCCTTGCGACGTGCGTATAATCCGCCATGCCCCAGGGGGAGAATCGCCTGGCTCGTGCCCGCACGGTGCTCGAGATGGAGGCCCGCGCCATCGGGGACCTCCTGCCCACGCTCGGCGAGTCCTTCGAGCGGGCGCTCGACCTGCTTCTCGCCTGCCCGGGACACGTCGTGGTCACCGGGATCGGCAAGGCGGGCATCATCGCCACCAAGATCAGCGCGACCCTCGCATCGACGGGCACGCCGAGCTTCTACCTCCACCCCGCCGATGGCATCCACGGCGACCTCGGGCGCGTACGCAAGGAGGACGTGGTGCTCCTGTTGTCCAACAGCGGCGAGAGCAACGAGGTGGTGACGCTCATCGATCCGCTGAGAAAGGTCGGGGTCTCCTTGATCGCCATGACCGGACAACCGGAGTCCACCCTCGCCAAGAACGCGGACGTCGTCCTCGATTGCGGGCGGGCGCCGGAGGCGTGCCCCATGGGCCTCGCCCCCACCACGAGCACAGCCGCCCTGCTGGCGCTCGGAGACGCGCTCGCCATGACCCTGCTCGAGGAACGGGATTTCGACACCGAGAACTACGCGCGCTTCCACCCGGGCGGGGCGCTCGGGCGTCAGCTCATGAAGGTGCGCGAGATCATGCGCCACGGCGACGCCATGACCATCGTCGTGGCCGGGGCAACGGCCCGCGAGACACTGATCGCCATGAACGCGACGGTTGGGCGTCCCGGCGCCGCCGCGGTTATCGACGCCGGCGGGTGCCTCGTCGGCTTCTTCACCGACGGAGACCTCGCACGAAATCTCCAGGAAGGCATCGAGTTCCTCGGCCGCCCAGTGGACGAGGTCATGATGAGCGACCCCGTCACCATCGCACCGAATGCGCTCGCCGCCGATGCGTACCGTTTGCTGCGAGAGAAGCGTGTTGACCAACTACCCGTCGTCGACGACGAGGGCCGGCCCGTCGGCCTCATCGACGTACAGGACCTGTTGGACGCTCGGATCGTCTGATGGCGAAGCCCCTCAGCGAGATCCGGATGCTCGTCCTGGACGTGGACGGCGTCCTCACGGATGCAGGCGTGTACATCGCGGCGGACGGTTCGGACACCAAGCGTTTCTCGATCAAGGACGGCTTCGGAATCAAGATCGCCATGCAAGCCGGGCTCGGCGTCGCCATCATCTCCGGACACGCATCCGAGGCGACGGTGCATCGATTCCGCGGGCTTGGCGTCGAGGAGGTCATCGTCGGCGCCACAGACAAGACCGGGCCGTTCAATGACCTTCTTCAGCGACACGGCCTCGAGGCGCGCCAGGTCGCAGCGATGGGCGACGACCTCCCCGATCTCCCGCTCCTGCGGGCGGCCGGCTTCGCGGCGACGGTGCCCGATGCGCCTGAAGAGGTCCGCGACGCGGCCGATCTCGTGACCCAACGACGCGGCGGCGACGGCGCCGTCCGCGAAGTCATCGAGTGCATCTTGAAAGCGCAGAACCGTTGGAACGACGTCGTCGCGAGGTTTGCTCCATGAGATTGGCGCGCGCGGTCGTCATCGCTGCGATCGGCGGGCTCGTCTTGATGTTTGCGCTCACGTCGCAGGACGATACGACGTCTCCCAATTCCCAGCGGCCCCGCACGGACGGCGACATGCCGGCCGTCGTCAAGCCACCGGAAAAGGGGCCCGTCGAGGTGTCTGGAGCCCACGGCACCAACGTCTTCACTCCGCGGTCTGAATCAGCCTTGCTCGACGATGGGGAGGAGGTCCCCTACGGAGCGTTGCTCGTCTGGTGTGCGCGCTTCGACGCGCTCGCGGATGATAAGTTTCGTGTCGAGGACGTGCGCGTCATCATGAATGACAAGCCCAAGTCGCGCGCCGACCTCGATGCGCATGTGGTGATCCCGCGGCAAGTCCGGCCCGAACGCATCGGCGATCTGTTGTCGGACGCCATGGGACGGCAGGCGTCTGGCCTCCGCGCGGCGACCGCGCTGTTCGAGGGTGGCCGCGACCTCGAGACCGCACGCAAGATCTCCATGCAGGGCGGCGTCACGATCCACCTGAGGGACCCCGATGATCCCGATAGAACCGGGACGATCGAATGCGGGGCCATGCTTCTCGAACTCGACCACGGACGGGTGATCCAGGGCTCCACCGATGAGCGCGTCACCATCACCACTTCCACCGGCGTCATCCGTGGACGCGGACTGTCGTTCGTCGCCGAAACCGGCGTGCTCCGCATCGAGCATGACATCTCCGGCGACCTCGCCGATCTGAAGCTCCTCAATCGCAAGAACCAGCCGGCCCGCCTGACCGCGAAGGGCCCACTGGTCTACCTCCCGAAGGACGCATCCGACGACCGCGCCGCGCTGCGGCCCGTCGGCGCATTCCAGATCGAAAACGACGTGCTCATCGAGCAGGGCGCGTACGCAATGGGTGGCCAGAAGCTGACGGCCCACACCCGGAAGGGCCGCTCGGCGATCGAGGGCCTCGACATCGAAGGCTCGGTGACGGCCAGGACTCCAGAGGGGACCTTCAGCGGCGACCACATCACATGGACACAGGCAACTCCTGGTGAGGCGATGCTCGTGCTTGCCGGAAAGCCCATCAAGGCGACGATCAAGGACGCGGCGCGCGCGCTCCCGGGAATCGGCGCGGAAGGGGACCTCGACCTGTCAACCGACAGCGAGATCGTGTTCGAGGGTCTGGGCCGCCCCGAGGGCGAAGACCGCAAGATCACGATCGGGCCCGCCGTCACCATGACCAGTGGTGACGGCACGCGCGCCCACACCCGGATGATCGAGCTGTTACTGCGCCACGTCCCTTCCAACCGCGCGGCCCATATGGGCACCGAGTTGTATCCCGTCCGGGTCGTCCTCGAAGGCAACGTGCGCGGGCAGGGCCCCACCGGGTCGTTCCGTTGCGGGACGCTGGAATATGAACGCACGATCGCTGCGAACGGCCGCCCGACCCGCGATCGCATCACGCTCACGGACGGGCCAGTGCTCCGGTATCTACCGTCCCCCGCTGCTCCGGGAGCGGAGGCGACGGACGGAGGGCGCGCCAGGAATCTCTTGTCGGGCAGCGGCCCCTTGCACATACGCGCGGACAAGACCGTCGCCGTCACCCTCGATCCCCTGCGCACCGGCCCCATCGAGGCCGAAGCGCGGGGCGCGGTGCGCGTAACGCGGTTTGACGCGAAGACGCCCGATCTCGAACGCGGGCGACTGCACGCCGAAGAGGTCGATCTCCTCCTCGTCGAGCGATTCGCCCCCGACCTGGACGCCGTGGGGGTAAGCGTGAAATCGACGCGGCGCGTCAGCCGTGCGGCGGCACGACGGGACGTGCGCCTGCTGATCCTCGATCGCCTTCAGGGTGACGGAGACACCCTGACGTGGGACGGGGACGCCGGAGACTTGCGGCTCATGCGCCCGGTGGGCAAGCCCGCCGTCGTCATCGTGACGGACCGCAAGGGCCGCAAGCAGATCCTGCGGGCGCCGAGCCTGGTGTACCGGCAGGCAGTGCGGCTCGTCGAGGCGACAGGGGGCGTCCGCGCGACGGTGCACGTACCGCTGCTCGCGTACGGCCCCGGACGTTCGCGAGACCCGGTGGATACCGAGGTCCGCGCCGATACCGTGGCGGCCTGGCTGGACACCGACGGCGAGGGCGGGAGAGTCACGGAACTGGTGGCGAAGGGAAAGGTGACCGCTACGCAATCGTCTGGAACCGGCATGGTGTGCGAACACCTGCGGGTGGATCTTGTTCGCGACGAGACGGTTGTGCAAGGCAGCCCCGCGCGACTCGACCTCGTCCGCATCGACGGCGAGAGACGTCTGAAGGAATGGCTCATCGCCACGACCATGGTCTCCACCAACGGCGAAGCGCTGCTCGGAGGCCCGGTGCGGGCGCGACTGCACTCGGAACCAAAGGGCCTCGCCATGAATATCGCCGGCGAGAAGCGCGAGGCGGCGCACGCGGCCGCGCTGATCCCCATCGATATCGTCGCCGCGCAAGATCTTTGCCTGACCGAAGACCGCGTCCAGGCGCGGGGTCCGGCGGTCGTCACCCAGGGCGACCCGAAGAAGGACGGATTCAAGCTCAACGGTAAACGGATCGTCCTGTTCCTCGACAAGACCGAAGCCGGCAGCGAGACGTCGCCCAAGCGGGCAGAGGTCCTGCGCACCCTCAACGTTGCACGCGCGGTCATCGAAGGCGCAGTCGAGTTCGTGTCCCCCGAGCTCGAGGGCAAGGGAGACGTGATCGAATTCGATCGCCTCGAAAAGGTGATCACGCTGTACCGGCACGAGGGCAATGCATCACTCCTCTGGAAGGACCGGTGGCAGGTCCCGCGCCCGCGGTTTGACCTGCATCTCCAAGACCCTGACAATCCGCGCGTGATCTCCACGCTCTCGCCGCCCGACAGAGGCAACCGGTGACGCGCGCCCGATGCCTGCTGCTCGTGATCGCCGCCATGGCAGCGTCCGCCCCCGCACAGGGGTCTACCCAGGAGGCCGACAAGGGTCTGCTGAAGTCCCTGTCCACGCCCC
>JABSRK010000279.1 GCA_013213915.1 Planctomycetota bacterium | reverse complement strand
TGTGGCTGCATTACATGGACCCCCACGCGCCCTACGAACCGGAGACGGATTGGGGGTTCGGGTCATCCGCGAGCGATCGTTACGACAGCGAGATTCGTAGCGTCGATCAGGGCATCGGGCGTGTCCTCGACGCGCTGGAGGCACGCGGGTTTGCAGGCAGGACGATCGTCGTCATCAACGGCGATCATGGCGAGGCGCTCGGCGATCACGACTCCGATTTTCACGGCTCGACCCTGTACGAGGAGCAGGTGCATGTTCCGCTGCTCATGCGTCTTCCAGGCCTGGGCCCGCAGCGGGTCACGCGTCCCGTCGAGAACATCGACATCATGCCGACGGTGCTCGACGGGTTGGGCATGGAGCACGACCTGGATCTGCAGGGGGACAGCCTGGTCGGGCTGCTTCTTGATGGCGACGGCTGCAAGGACCCGCCGCCGCCGGTGGCCCTCTCCGACATTCCTCCGGGCATGGTGAGTGAATTGTCGCCAGCGTCCGCGAACAAGCTCGCCGTCCGGCGCGGGATGTGGAAGCTCATTCACAGCCGGGCGACGGCCGACTCGGAGCTGTACGACCTCGCCGTCGATCCGGGGGAACTCCGTGACGTTGCTCACCAGTACCCGGAACGGGTCCGTGACCTGCTTGGCGTCCTGCGGGTTTTCGAGGACGAGACCAACCGCACGGGCACCCGTATGCGGGCGCCGGGCACACCTCTCGAGCGGCTCGAGCGCCTGCTTGCCGATGCTCCGGGTCCCCGTGCGCGCGTGAACCTGGTCGCGCAGGCGGCCGCCCGTGACATCGGGGCGATCGACGGGGTCCTGAAGCGGATCTTCGAAGATCCTTCCTACGGGCCCACTGATCGGGCGGCGCTCCTTCCGGTTGCCGCGCCGCGGCTCGGCATGGCGCTTGTCGAGCCGCTGCGGGCAGCGCTGGTCCAGAGGGACGCGTGGGGACTCGTTCGCGCCGCCCTCGATGGTATCGCCGGCATGAAGCCCCCAGAGAGGACGGAGGTCGTCCGACGCCTTCGGATGCCGCTGATCGCAGCGCTCGCGGCGCCGGGTCCGATCGCTCGCCCGGCGGCGTCGCTCCTGACGCACATAGGCGATCCGGCGGGGAGGGCGGTTCTGGTGCGGGGCACCAAGTCCCCCGATCGACGGGTGGCGTTCGCGGCCGGGGTCGCGTTACTCCGGCTCGGGGAGGACGAACGCGCCCCCGCGTTGGCCGTCGAGTTGGAGACGTTCAGTCCGGACGGCATGCTGGCCGCGTCCGCCCTCGACGCGTTCTCCGTTCGCAAGTCCCGCGTCGCCTTACCGGTTGTCCTCGAGTTGGTCAAATCGCCATATCTGAACCACGTGACGCACGAGCCGGTCGTGCGGTATCTCAAGTCGGTCGCCGACGAGTCGTCCCTCGCTGTATTCGTCTTTCTGCTGCAGGGCTGGGACCCCAGCGCCGCTGCCTTGGTGAATGAAGTCCTCGACAATCTCATCGGCGAGGAGCGCCGCAGGTGTCTTCGCGAAGCCGCGCGTGAGGCCGTGAGCGCTTTCGAGCTCTCGGCGGCCCGGCGATCAGAGGATGCGGTGCGTGCGTTTCTCAGGGTGGCCGAACTCGCTGGTCCCCAAGCCGGCGCACTGTTCCGGGTGTACGCAGCGCGCGAATCGCTGCGGATCGGTGGCGTATCGCGAGCCCACGCGCTAGCTCGTTCGGTCATGGCCCTTCCGCTGGCAAAGCCGTGGCATCCCGCTGCACAGGCCGTTCTCGATGCGGGTGACGGGGCTCCGCGGATCGAGGTTGTCGATGTGTCTCCCGTCGTTCGCCGTCCCGTCGTGACGCCGACGTTGCCCGTCGCTGTGCGCATCCGCAACATCGGCAAGACGACCATCGCGGGCGGGTCGTGGGATCGAGCGGTTTCGGTCGGGGTCACCTGGATTGACTCGGGCGGGCGTCCTCTCTCCATCCATTCCGTGTCGCGGACGTTGCCCGAGAACGGCCTGGAGCCGAATGGAGAAGCCGTCCTCCTGGTCTCGAGCAACGCGCCGCCAGCGGGGATGCCCGTGCGTGCGCGAGCGACGGTTTACTGGCGCGATCGTCCCGTGGGGGTCGCGGGGGCGAATCGCTCGTGCCCGTCATGGACGTGGTCACGCAAGCGCAACGACCTCGACCCGACGGACATGGTGTTCCGCGGCGAGGAACTCATGCGCCATTGGATGCCGGCGCCTCAGTTTGCCGAGCCGGAGCTCGGACCAGATGGCGTGGTGTCCTACGTCGCCACGAGTTGGGAACCGTACCTCGTCAGCCCGGGCTTCGCCGATCGCGGCCGCCCCGTGGAGATCGTTCTAGAGTACGAGTCTGTGGTGGTCGGGTCCCGCAAGAAGGTCACTCTTCAGTGCTACCACGCCCATGATGACGGCCTGAAACCCCTCGATCCTCAGATGCACCAGCTGGGTGTGGAGGCCAACGCCCGTGAGCGGCTGTCAGCGACGTTCGAGCCACGGGACGGCAAGGGCCTGCGCCGCATTCGGATCCACCCAGGGCGGTTCCCGGATCTCTTCCGCATCTGGGAGATTCGGGTCCGGACGCTTTAGGCGTCCGCTTCGGCTTCGGCTCTCGCGTCCTCGTCGGCGACGATGGCGCGAATGCGGTCAATGAGCGCGTCGTCGCGTCGCGTGGTCGCCTGTTTGGTGCGGCGTACGGTCTTGAGGTGCTTGGTCTCGATCAGACGAATGTCCTCACCGAGGAACGCGAACAGGCGTTGGACCTCGTCTTCGAAGTTGGAGACGAGGTCCTCGTAGCGCAGTTCCATGACCCGGCCCGGGATCTGGTCCTTCGCCCATTGGAAGATGCCTTCCTGGCGGCGCACCACCTGGATGCGGTGGCGAATGTAGTCATCACCTTCTTCAGAGTCGATGTCGCGGCCCTTCACTTCCCGGCTCCACGCGAGGACCTGGCTGCGCAGCATGTCGAGCAGCTCACGGCGCAGGATCAGCGCCTGTGATTCGGGGAAGAGCGCGTCGAGGAACCGCGGGACCATCTTGTCCTCGTAGCGAATCTCTTTGAAGCCCCACCGGATCGCCCCCCCGCCTGTCGGCCGAGCGAACAGGTCTTCTATGAGGCGCCGCATGAGCGCGGTGAGTTCCTCCTGGGTGAATGGGTTGTACCACTCGGGCTGGATCGCCTCGTCGGTAACCGGCCCGACGAGCCGTGAGATGACCTGCTTGTCACAGTTCGCCATTCCGTCGCGGGCGTAGTTGTCGATGAACCGGAAGTAGCCCTTGGCGACGCCGTCGAGGAACCCGTAATGCTCGCCCCACATGGTGATATGGGGGTGCAGGTTCAGGATGCGTTGGACCCACGTGCTGCCGGTGCGGCCATGAGTCAGCATGAAGATCGGGCGGTCATTCATGGCCGCGGCATCATATAGAATCCATGGCCATGGCGGGACGGTGGGACCGACTCAAAGAACTCAATCGCAAGCTGAGCGCGCTCGGCGCGTTGCTCGAGGACGAGACGATCTCGAGCATGCCCGAGTGGGTCCAGTTCCAGACGACGTACGTGTGCAATCTGGAATGCCCACACTGCTCGACCCACGGTACAGAGGAGCGGCGCCGCGAGTACAACTACGAGCGCAAGGGCATGGACCGGGAGCTGCTGTCGGACGTCGCTGCGAAGTCGCTTCCAGCCGCCGACGAAGTCACGTTGTCGGTCAGCGGCGAGCCGCTTGCCACGCCCGGGCTGGAGAAGCTGCTGGATGAGTTCGAGCCATACGGCGCGAAGCTGAACCTGGTAACGAACGGCACGACCTTGAGCCCACAGCGGCTCTCGTATCTGATCCCCATCGCCGGGCACATCAAGGTGTCCCTGGACGGTGCTACGCCGACGGTGCTGGAGACGACACGGAAGGGGGCACGGTGGACGTCGGTGTTGCAGAAGGTGCGCTTGCTCATGCGCACGATCGAGTTATTGCCAGCGGGCTTTGAGCGACCGCGCGTTCAGATCTCCGCTGTGGCGATGGCATCCAACCTCCGCGAGCTTCCGTGGCTCATCCGCCTTGCCAAGGTGCTCGGCATCAAGACCGTCGGCGTCGCGCCGATCATCGTCCATTTCGACCATCTCGCCGATGAGGTGCTCGACAAGCACCAGGCTTTCTACAACGCTTGCCGTGAGGAGGCGGTCGAGGTGGCGAGGGTGTTGAATGTGCACCTGTTCCTCCCGCCGGCCTTCTCGGACGTCCAGCCGGACCCGACCGCCGTTCCGCGGGGCGGCAAGCTCATGATTCCGGATCTTCCGGACGACTACTACGAGACCGTCCCGCCGCTGGACAGCGCCTTTGACGCCGAAGAGATCGAGGAGCAGGCGCGTCGGACCGTGCAGATGATCACTGCTCGGCTGTCCAAGGATGACTCACGAGGTGCGCAGGCGATAGACCACGCCGCCGCGGTCGAGGCGCTGGCGGAGGCGAAGGTCGAATCCGTGCTCGCCTCGAACAGTGAACGTTTGGCCCGCATGGATGAGGAATCGGGGGAGGAGGTCAAGTACTGCGCCTTCCTCCACCGCCGTGCGTACGTCAGCGAGACTGGCGTCGTGACCCCCTGCTGCACCCTCGGCCGACCGACCCTCGGCAAGATCGGAGAGGACGGGGATCTGGCCCAGATCTGGAACGGAGGGGACTACACGGAGTTCCGCCGACGCTTCTACTCCGACGACCCGGTCGATTGCTGCAAGGGATGCTGGTACGCCCGCTACATACCACGCCGCCGATTGCTGGACCGCGTTTTCGGGGTGACCGCGGCTGGCGAGGTGTGACCGGGTGGCGAGCGAGAGAGCGCCACCCGTTCTCGTTCGCGATTTCCCACGTGCTCCTCTTCGATGGCGGCGGTCGTTACCCGTTCCCCGACCGTCAACTCGCGGCCGCGGGGTTAGCATGGGTCCTTGCTCAGACGTGCGCGCTTCGCGCGCCCCGCACCACATGAACCTCGCTTACCTCGTCGCCTGCTTCGCCACGCTCTTCACGACGGCGTTCGGACAGCCGGGCTGGACCGTCGATCACATAGACTTAGACTGGACTGATCGCACGCTGGCGGTGCCTGCCGAGGACGGGTCATGGCTGCATCACGGCAGGCAAGTGACGCGACTC
>JABSRK010000278.1 GCA_013213915.1 Planctomycetota bacterium | reverse complement strand
CAGCGCCGTATTCGGCCACAACGCGGTCGACATCCACCGCCCGGAATCCAACGTCACCCACCGCTGGGCGGTCGAGGATCAATGGAAGCTCATCCTCCCCCGCGAGGGCAAGCCAGAGCTGTACGACGTCATCGCCGATCCCGGCGAGACGGCCAACCTCGCAAGCGCCCACTCCGATCGCGCCGGGGCCCTGCGCAGGCGTCTCGATCTCTGGTGGCCCGCGGCCCGCTAGACCCGATCAATCACATCTGTTGATGGTCCGCGGTGGGGCGCAGAAGGCGGCCCGAAGGAAAAAAGGCGTGCAACCAGGGACACGACGCGGGTCCAAGGGGAGGGAGATCTGGACCTCGACGCTGATGCGGGCATCCCTGGCCACCGGGGAGGGTACCCCTGTGCGATCACGGTGCGGGACAATTCAAACCCGTGTCGTAGCGCGGGTTTCCCTCGCCCGTGCCTACAGGTCCAGATCAGCCGCGGCCCCGTGCTCCATGATGAGCGCGTAGCGAAGCGCGGGGTCCTTGCCCATGATCTCGTTGAACGTCCGGTCCGTCTCCACTGGCTCGGAGATCTCCACGCGCAGCAGGCGTCGGCTCGCCGGGTCGAGCGTCGTCTGCCACAACGTCTTGGGCATCATCTCGCCAAGCCCCTTGAACCGCGTGATCTCAGGTTTGAACCGGCGGTCCGCGCCGTCGAGGATGCGTCGGCTCTCGGCCCCGTCCGCAGCCCAGTGCGTCTCCTTCCCCAAGACGATGCGGTAGAGGGGCGGCTGGGCGAGGAACACCCGGCCGTCGATGATGAGCTCGCGCAGATGGCGGAAGAAAAACGTCAGCAACAACGCCGTGATGTGATGGCCGTCCGAATCGGCGTCCGCCAGGAGAATCACGCGACGGTACCTGAGCTTCGCGATGTCGAAGGTCTTGCCAATCCCGCAGCCGAGGGCCACGACGAGGTCGTGCAGCTCCTTGTTCTGCAGGACCTTCCCTGGCGCCACGCCCTCCGTGTTCAACACCTTGCCCCGCAACGGCAGGATCGCCTGGAACGTCCGATCCCGGCCCTGCTTGGCGCTGCCGCCGGCCGAGTCACCCTCGACGATGAACAGCTCCGAGTGCCCGGTGCCCGCCTCCGTGCAATCGGAGAGCTTCCCCGGCAACGTCGCACGTCCCTTGGTGGCTGACTTCCGCACGACCTGGGCGGACGCCATCCGCGAGGCCTCTCGGGCCCGCGCAGCGAGGATGACGCGCGCTACGATGGCCTCGGCTGCGGTGCGACTGGCGTTCAACCACTTCTCGAACGCACGGCGCACGGCGGCGTCGACCCGCGCCTGCACCTCCGGGTTGTTGAGGCGGTCCTTGGTCTGCCCCTGGAACTGCGGATCGGTCACGAAGACGGACAAGATCGCAGTGAAACCCTCCCGCAGGTCTTCGGTCGCGAGCGTGACCCCCTTCGGCTGCAGCTTGTGCGTCTCGATGTAGTTCCGGAGCGCCTTGCCCACCCCCGACCGGAACCCGCTCTCGTGGGTGCCTCCCGAACCGGTCGGGATCCCGTTGGCGTACGACAGCAGCTTCTCGTCCGTCGCATCGGTCCACTGCATCACGCACTCGATACGCACGCTCTCCTGTTCCTTGCGGAAGACGCACGGCGCATCGTGCACCGGCCGGCTCTTGCGCTCTTCGACCACCCGTTGGAGGAAGTCCTCAAGGCCACCGTCGTGCTGGAACGCCTCCTTCACGCCCTCCGCCTCGTTGACCCACACGACGCGGATCCCGCCGTGAACGTAGCTCGCCGTCTCGCAACGGGCACGAATGGTGCGGGCGTCGAAAACCGTCTTCGGGAAGACGGCGGGATCGGGTTCGAACGTGATCTCCGTGCCTGAACCGCGCGCCGGACCGATCTTCTTCAGCTTTGACTTCGTCTTGCCACGCGAGAACGTGATCCGGTGCTTGTATCCACCCCTGCGGACGACACACTCCATGCGAATCGACAGCGCATTCACGACGCTCGCTCCGACGCCGTGCAGCCCACCCGCAGTCTTGTACGCACCTTCGTCGAACTTCCCGCCGGCGTGAAGCGTCGTCAGGATGACCTCGACGGCGGGCTTCTTGGCCTTCGGATGTCGGTCAACCGGAATACCTCGCCCGTTATCGCGCACGGTCACCGAGCGTCCGTCCTTGTGAAGCGTCACCATGATCTCGGACGCGTGCCCGTTCATCGCCTCGTCAACGGAGTTGTCGAAGACCTCCCACACGAGGTGATGCAGACCGGCAGCGCCGACGCCGCCGATGTACATACCGGGACGCTTGCGGACCGGGTCGAGTCCTTCGAGGACGCTGATGTCCTTGGCTGTGTATTGCTCCATCACTCGAGCGGAGGCGGTGCCTCCACCTCCGACCATACAACGCCCGCCAACGAACCGTTCCTCTGGATCTCGCGTCCGCGACCGCCGCGGCCCGTGATCTCATACTTGCCAGTGCTGATGGTCTTGGTCGCGCCGCGGTTCGT
Source organism: Planctomycetota bacterium (assembly GCA_013213915.1). GTDB lineage: Bacteria > Planctomycetota. Next base: position 2,631 of record JABSRK010000278.1, on the reverse strand, counting down.
CTCCACTGTGAGCAGGTCGCGATCGCCCTCCGACGCCTTGAATCCGAGCAACCGGTCGTCCGGTTTGAGCTTGATCAACAAGACGCCCTTGCCGGGCCCTGAGAGGAACTTGACGCTGGCCACAGGGCAGATCATGGCGCGCGCCTTGACCGTCGCCGCCAAGACCGTCTCGAGCCCGTTGACGAGAGACACGCCGACGACCTCGTGGCCTTTCGCCGGTCGCGCGTAGCGGCGGCCCGATTTTGTCGACGGCTCGGCGAACGCGGCGAGGCTGAACCGCAGCGCATACCCACTGCTGGTAGCAGCGAGGGCGTGAACAGGCGGTCCATCGGGACCCTCCGTGACGTAGTCCTCGACCCATCGCGTGTCGAGGCTCATGGCGGCGACGATGCGCTCGCCGTCCTTGAGGGCGAATCGCTTCTGGACCGGCTCTCCGTGTCCAGTCGTGGCGGGGATATCAGCGATGCGCGCGGTGTACGCGACCCCCAGACTGCTGAACAACACGATCGTCGCCGTCGTTGAACCAGGCTCAGCCGCGAGGACGGCATCGCCCTCGCGAAGCTTCACCTTCTTGATGTCCTTCACTTCCTTCTGGCGCTTGATCCAGCCGTCCCGCGAGACCAGCACGACGTTGTCCTCGGCGACGATGAAGTCCTCGGCCGAGAATTCGGGCTCGTCCTCGGTCTCGATCAGCGTGCGGCGCGCGAACCGCGGGTCCGCGGCGTACGACGCACGAAGATCCGTAACCTCCCCCTTCACGATGGCCCAGCGCTTGGACTCGTCGGCGAGCAGATCCTGGATCTCGGCCACCCGCGCCCGCTTCGCATCACGCTCATCCTGGATGTCCAGGATCTCGAGCTTGGCGAGTTGATACAGCTTCAGTTCCAGGATCGCGTTCGCCTGGACCTCGTCGAACCGCTTGGGCCAGCGCTTGAGCATCTTGGCCCGAGCGTCCGCCTTGCCCTCGCTCTTGCGGATGAGGTCAAGCAGCTTGTCCAGGATGTCGTACGCGTACGCCAGGCCGTCGAGGATGTGCAAGCGTTCCTGCAACGCCTCGAGCTCACGTTCGAGCCGACGGGTGACCACCTCCATCCGGAAGCCGAGGAAGTACTTGAGGATCTGCTTGAGGTCGCAGCGTTCCGGAACCGCCGCCCCTTCGTCACCCCCGGGCACGAGGCACGTGAGGTTGACCTGCACGTTCTGTTGCAGGGGCGTGTGCTTGTACAGATAAGCGAGCACCTTCTGGACGTCGGCGTCGCGCTTGAGGATCAGCTCAATGCGCACGTCCTCGGCCGACACGTCGCGGACGTCGAGCAGCGGGGGGAGCTTGCGAGCGTTGACGACGTCGGCGATCCGCTCCACGAGGACGGACTTGTTCTGCCCGTACGGGACGGAGTCGACGACGATCGTCTTGGACCCACGCGTCGTTTCGCCCTCCGTCCACGTTCCCCGTACGCGCACGGAACCGGAACCGGTGCGATAGATGTCTGCCATCTCATCGGCTCCGGTGAGGATGCGGCCGCCCGTGGGAAAGTCCGGGCCGCACACGATGCGGCACAACGTGCTGATGTTGGTGTCCTTGTCCTTCTCCTGGTTCTTCAGGATGCGAAGCAACGCGTCACACACCTCGATCGGGTTGTGGGGCGGGATGCTCGTCGCCATGCCGACGGCGATCCCCACCGACCCGTTGATGAGCAGGTTCGGCCGGTCAGACGGCAGGACGACGGGTTCTTCTCGCGTCCCGTCGTAATTCGAGCGCCAGTCGACCGTTCCAAGGCCGATCTCCCGCAGCATCCGGTCGGACGCGGAGGCGCTGCGGCATTCCGTGTAGCGCATGGCAGCAGCACCATCACCGTCGAGCGACCCGAAGTTGCCCGATCCGTCGACCAGGGGTTCCCGCATCACGAACGGCTGCGCCATCCGCACCAGCGCCTCGTAGATCGCGGAATCGCCGTGGGGGTGGTAGTTGCCCATCACGTCACCGACGACCTTCGCACACTTACGATGCCTGGCCTGAGACCGGATGCCCTGCTGGTTCATGGTGAAGAGGATCCGCCGCTGAACGGGCTTCAGCCCGTCGCGCACGTCGGGGAGCGCCCGTGACGTGATCACGGACAGGGCGTAGTTGAGGTACCGCGCTCGCGCGGCCTCGTGGAGCGGCACGGCCTCGACCGCGCCCTCGATCGGCAGCTCAGGCTGGTCCTTCTTCCGGCGTCGCTTAGCCAGGACTTCCCTCCCCAGACGGATGTCGGGCGGATTCTACCCCCAGCCCCGCGAGTGTCGCGGGCTGGCACTCACGGCTCTCCTCCAGCGGGGCGCCCTCGAACACGCGCCACCGACAGGAAATACCCGGGCCCTGCCGAACGGCGAATGCGGCGCGGTGGTGGGGCCCCGCCTCGAGCAAGGCGAATGACCAGTCCGCGGCGCGGTCGCCCAGGTCGTCTCGGATGCGGAAACCGAGCCCTTCCCTGTCCAGGTCGAAGGCAAAACCGTCGAGGGGAAGAGCGAGCCCCAGGCCGCGCGCCTTGATGTATGCCTCCTTGAGCGTCCAGTAGGCGAAGAACCGGGGACGTTGGTGCTCGGCCGGTAACGCGCGCAGGGAGAGGATCTCTGAGGGGGCGAAGTGCTTCT
>JABSRK010000277.1 GCA_013213915.1 Planctomycetota bacterium | reverse complement strand
CGTTCACGTCGTCTACCGCACCGCGACGCAGAACATCTCCACGGCCCAGGTGCAGAGCCAGATCGACGTCCTCAATGAGGACTTCCGCCGCCGCACCAACTCGAACGCGAGCGCGACCCTGTCGCAGTTCCAGGGTCTCGCGGCTGACACCGAGATCGCGTTCTGCCTGGCGAACCAGGACCCCCAGGGCAACCCTCACAGCGGCATCACCCGCACATCGACATTGATTTCCTCGTTCTCCAACAACGACAACGTGAAGTTCGCGGCGACGGGGGGCCACGATGCCTGGCCGGCCAGCCAGTACCTGAACATCTGGGTCTGCGACCTGGGTGGAGGCCTGTTCGGTTACGCCCAGTTTCCCGGGGGTCCGGCTAACACAGACGGCGTCGTCAACGACTACGCATACTTCGGCCGTATCGGCACCGCGACCTATCCGTTCCACCTCGGGCGAACGTGCACCCACGAGGTCGGCCACTACCTGAACCTGCGCCATATCTGGGGCGACGGTGGCTGCGGCGTCGATGACCTCGTCGCCGACACGCCGTTGTCGGACGCCGCGAACTACGGCTGTCCTCTCTCCCACTCGTCGTGCGGCTCGCTCGACATGGTCCAGAACTACATGGACTACACCGACGACTCCTGCATGAACATCTTCACCGCCGGGCAGAAGTCCCGCATGCGCGCACAGTTCTCCCCTGGCGGGTATCACGCCTCCCTCCTCAACTCGCCCGCATGCGGCCCGACGCAGCCGACCCTACCCGAGTGGCAGGTCAACCAGATCTTCTCGTCGATCAACTTCGACGGCACCACGGGGACCCAGTATCAAGCCGCTGTGACCACCAAGTGCGTGGGCGATCCCGGCACCTTCACCGTGTTCAGCCTCGGCGGTGGCCTGTTCAACGTCGGGTTCATGGTCCGTGCCCTGTATCCGAGGAGCGCCCCCCAGTCGATCGAGACCACGGGGGGTCAGACCTTCCACATTGACATGGGCCACCCCAGTACGCGCTACTGGGCAGGGGGCCTGATCCCGACGGTCATCCCGTATATCGGGAACCAGACCCTCCCCTATACCGCGACCGCAGCGGTCCAGTACTCCGCCCAGATGCTGATGATGAACCCCACGCACGTGGACGGGTACTACCTCAGCGCGGGCGGACAGCTCGACATCGGAGCGGGGAGCGGAACACCGACGGCCCTCACCCTGGGAGACGACGACAACGTCTCCTTCTCCTCGAGCAGCCCGGTGAGCTTCTACGGCACGACGACGAGCACGATCCACGCAAACTCCAATGGTTCCGTGTCGCTCAACGGCGGCAGCAACGACTTCACCGCGACGACGGGTGAGTTCCTCAGCGGCCCGCCCATGATCGCGGGCCACTGGTCCGACCTGAACCCCACCATCGGCGGCACCGTCGAATGGAGTGAAGCCTGCGGCAACACGGTCGTGAGCTTCTTGAATCTCCCCGAGTGGGGCGTCACCAACCCGCCGACCGCATCGTTCGACGTGGTCTTCTGGGGGAACGGCAACGTCTCGATCGACAACCGCTCTGTTGGTCCCGGCTGGACCACCCAGACCGTGCCCGGCTTCAGCCCAGGTGGGGGCGCCTCGGGCACTTCGGTGACGTTCTCGTCCCTCATCGGCGGCTCGTCCACCTACACCTCGGGCTACGCGATCTACGAGTTCTCGAGCAGTGGGACCACCTCCGCGTTCTCGTCGGCGACCCTGACGCCGGGCAACGCCCTGACGGTGAACTGAGCGGCCTCGAGCGGCCTCTTCAAGACCGGGCCGGGAGCCCTTTGGCCTCCGGCCCGGTCTGCATTTGAGGGTCCCCGTCGTGCGTTTCCCCATATCTTGCACCGTGGCTCCCGTATGCTCCCCTGGGCCGACGGAGGCCCCGGGGAGGCGGGAATGCGACGTGTCGTCCACCGACAGCAGCGACGGGAGCTTGCATGAGTGGCCGCGCATGGCTCGGACTCGGATTCATCGTGGCCGTCGTGACGACGGTCTCGATCCTGCTGGCTGACGTTCCGGGCGTGCGCACTCTGTCAATCCGCCTCGGTGACCACGTATCGAGACGCCTGCATCGCGCCGAAGCGCGATTCGAGCTGAGGCCCGATCTTTCGGCCGCCGATCCTGTGTACTCGGTCGAGGGTGAGACCTTCGCCCTGCAGGGCCGCGTCGTCTCGGTCTCCGACGCTGCGCCGTGGACGGTCAAGTTCGACGTCGATCCCTCCGTCGCGCGCCGATTCGGCGCCGGGACCCGTGTCGTCGCCATGAACCCGGACGGCAATCTCGCGTGGGTCCTGAAGACCCTCGTTCCCCCTGCTCTGCGCGGAGACGTTCTGGGAGAGCTCGGCGACCTGTGGGATGAGCGCCGGGATCAGACCATGACCGCGCTGCGCCCGTACCTCCTCCGCATACTCGGTGACATCGGCTCGATCCTGGGCGAGGCGCTACCCGCAGCCCTCGAACAGCACGACGTCGAGCGCAACGCTTTCTTCAAGGCGTTCAGCGAAGACATCTTCAGCAAAGACCTCGGCCCCGTACTCGAACGCGAGTTCGTCACGCGCTTGGAGGAGCGCCTCGGGCCGCTCGCCGGGACGATCGGCGCCGAGATCTGGGACACGGTCAGCTTCGCCGACATGATGTCGCTGAGTTGGATCGCGACGAAGGACGTGTTCGGTGCCGCGCAGAAGGAGGAGATGGCGAAGCGGCTGTCCCTGCTCCTCGAGAAGAAGGCGTTGCCCGTCTTCAAGAAGCACGCGCCGACCGCCTTCCGCGAGGCGGGGTCCGCCGTCGTCGAGGGATTCGAAGAACCCGCCGTGCAAGCCGCCTTCGATCGCGCGCTCAATCGCACGCTGGAACACCAGGCATTTCAGGATTTTCTCGGAGCGGTCGTGGACACGTGGATCGTGAACAACACGCCGTTGCAGACGCGGTTGATCGACGCGCTCGAGTCAGACGAGCTGCGCAAGCCACTCAACGACCTGTGGAAGGCGGCCGAGCCGCTGCTCGAATCCGCACTCGAGGAGATCCTCACGCGCGCTGATCGCGAGGGCATGGATCACCAACTGGTGCGGGTCCTGCGACGCGTGGTGCTCAAGAAAGACAAGCACTACCTGGTTCTCGAGGGTAGGGACGACACCATGCTCCTGCCAGGTCTCACCGAACTCACGGGCGTCATCGGGGAAGATCGTTGACGGCTACAGCGAACGATCCGGCCATCCGCATCTCGGGCTTGAGGCTCTGCGCACAAGATCGCGTGCTCCTGGAGGATGCTGGTGTCGAAATCGCGAGGGGCGAGCTCGTCCTCCTTGTTGGTGCGAGCGGAACAGGGAAGTCGCTGACGCTGGCCTTGTTGTCCGGGCTCCTGCGCCCGGGCGGCGCGGTGACGGCCAGCGGTTCGGTTCAGGTACTTGGTCATGACGCCACGAACCGCGACGGTGGCGCGGGGATCCCGGGCACCGGGATCGTGTTCCAGGACTTCGCGCTCCTCGACGACGTCGACGCGCGGGGCAACATCGAATTCGGACTCGACCACGGCACTCCGGCCACGGCGGAGGAAGGGAGTGATCCGTCAGAAACCCGGCGCGCGGTCGCGGACGCACTCCTCGATGAATTCGGCCTTCCAGGCAACCTCTACCCCGCCCAGATGTCCGGCGGCATGAAGCAGCGGCTCGCCCTCGCCCGCACGATGGCGTTCGGCCCCCAGCTGCTGTTCTACGACGAGCCCACCTCCGGACTCGACCCGGCCATGAGCGTTGACGTCGCACGTCGCATTCGCGAAGCGCACGACCGGCACGACATGACATCGGTGGTGGTCACCCATGACCTCGCGTCGCTGCGGGACATCGCCGACCGCATCCTGTTCCTCGATCCGCGGGCCCAGAGCCTGCGCGAGGTGGCCAACGCCGAGGTAGACGACGCACTCGCCGACCTCCGCGGCTGGCGCGCCGACGATCCGGCGCCAAAAGAGCAGCCCCCATGGCTGCGACGGTCGGTGGTCGGGTTCCTCGAGGGCACGGGTGACTTCGTCATCGGAGCCTGGCGAACGCTGGTTCACCTGCTCCCGCGCTATCCCTCCCGCAAGTGGGGAGTCCGGTTCCTCTGGCGCTACCTTCGGCTCGGAACCCTCGGCTCGGCAATCCCGTTCCTCGCCCTCGCCGGGCTGATCTGCGGCTTCATCACCACGTTCTTCATGTTCGCTCTCCTGCCCCTCCAGGGCTACACGGAGCCCGTGCTTGTCGAGGAGTTCATCGGGTCGCTCGGGTTTGCCCTGTATCGCGTGGTGATCCCAGGCATCACGACACTGCTGTTTGCGTCACGCGCCGGCGCTGCCATCGCCTCCGACGTGGGCAACCGCGTCCTCACACGCCAGGCGGACGCTCTGCGCAGCCACGGCATCCGTCCCGAACGCTACCTGCTCACGGGCCTGGGCATCTCCAGCCTCATCGGCATCCCGTTGCTCTTCGCCGTCTCGTACGCGGTCGCCCGAGTCGCCGCCGTCGCCGTGTTCCTCGGTACCCATCCGGGACACGGACCGTACGCCTTCAACGAAGAATTCCACCGACTCGTCGGCTGGGATTGGGGCCCCTTCCCCGGCGGCACCCTCTGGGTGCTCGGCAAACTGCTGATCTCGGCCCTCGGCACCGCCTCCATCGCCTACCACGTGGGCATGCGCGAGAAGACGTCGGGAGCTGCGGTGGCAACCGGGGTGACCTCGACCATCATCCGCGCGACGATCTTCGTGCTCACCGTGCACATGGTCTTCGCCTTCCTCGAGTTCTAAGCCGGGAATCTGCAAAAACCGGAGACCACGACCCCGTGAAAGGACGTGGCCTCCGATCCGTTCCCTGTGCAACGTTCCGATCCCCGCGGATCGAACGTTCAAGTTGCAATGGCGCCCGGTACATTCCGGGCTCCACTCCCTGAATGCGCTGTCGTGGGCAGGCCGGAAGCTGAAATCGGCTTTTCGCCTCGCGATCAGGGATCGCCGCGGAGACGATCCTGGAGATTCCGTAAATCCTGGGGAATGGGAGCCTGGATACGAAGGCGCTCGCCTCCGAACGGATGGGCGAATTCGATCCAGGAAGCATGCAGGGCTGCCCGCTTGTGGCGGACCGTAGCGTCCTTGC
>JABSRK010000276.1 GCA_013213915.1 Planctomycetota bacterium | reverse complement strand
ATGGTCGCCGCCGCGAGCACGCTCGACGAGATGGGTCGCCAGGCGCAAGCGATACGGCTCGCTCGTCGGCGCGAGACTGACAGCGTGGCGTAGATCTTCGATGGCCCCATCGACGTCTCCGAGCCCGATGCGGGCCTCGGCGCGAAGGAAATGTCCGCGGGGGAATGCGGACGTCTCCTCCAGAGCCACCGTCGCGATACGGGCGGCGTCGGCGGGACGATCCAGACGGAGCAGCGCCATGGCCATCAGGCTCGCGATACGGGGGTGGGTCTCCTGTTGGAGGCTGTTCTGCAACGGCGCTAAGCCGGCCTCCGGATCGCCTTGCAACAACCACGCTTCGCCCAGAAGGCCGGAGTAGCGCGCGTTCGCGGGAGACAGGCGGACGGCCTGCTCCAGATGTTCAATGGCCGCCCGCAGATCACGCGCCGCGTCTGGGATGCCCGGTTCTGACCCCATGAAGGCGGATCATAACTGTGGCTGCCGCGAGCATGGGCCCCGCTGATGCCCTATAAGGGACCCATGGGACGCCTCGTCGCCCTCCTGCCCGTGGCATTGTGGCTGACCGGATGCGCATCCGGCCCGTACGACCTGGTCCAACTCACCCCGGCGCCGGCTTATCGGGCGAGAGAGAAGCCGCTCGGCCCAGTTCACGTGAAACTGGAGACCGACAGACGTCCCCCCCAGGAGCACGGAGTACGTAAGTACCCGGGCCGCTCTTATCTTGGGGGTAACGCACTGGCCGAACCGACAGGTGTCTCCCTGCTGAAGGTGCTGGCCCGGGACCTGGAGCTCACCGGCGTGGGACGTGAAGCCGGGCTCATGGCTCGCGATGAGGGCTACGTCTTGGGCGTGACCGTCGAGCATCTCAGCGCCAGCTACAACGACGGGGTCGAAACCTTGGTCCCCGTGCTCCCCACATCCGCCATCAAGGCCCGCTGCGAAGTCCGCCTGGTGCTCCGAGACCTGGTCGGGCGGGTCTATATGGACAGGACCTTCGCCGCGGAACGACGCGCGGTTGCCGCTATGGTCACAGGCATCCAGTCAACCGCCGCTTCGACCCTGGGAGCCGCTCTTCGCGCACTGTCGGACGAGATCCTCCCTGTGGTGGAGCAAGCGGTACCCGCGTTCTGGAAGAAGCTCGGGAGGCGGCCGCCTGGCGGCGGCGGCGACACCGCGAGGGAATGCCGGATCTTGCCGCAAAGATCTTCAGTCTTCCTCGAGGGCAACGTTCCAGTACTGCTCGCTGACGAACTTCTCCCATGACGCGCGGCGACGGCTCACGGTCACCGTGAGACATGGCGACCACTTGGGTCTGGTCGCGGGGCGCAGCAGCGCCATCCCAGCTTCTCGCGGCAACTGGCTTCCCTTCCGCACGTTGCAGGCGACACACGCGAGGACGCAGTTGTCCCACGTCGTCCGACCACCGCGGCTCCTGGGGACCACGTGGTCGATGCTCAGCTCGCACGTGGGCAAGCGACGCCCGCAGAACTGGCAGCGGTTGCCGTCGCGGCGGTACAGATTGCGGCGGCTGAACGGCACCGAGCGACGCGGCATGTGGTTGTGCCCCGTGAGCAGGATGATCTCTGGCACCGGGATCGCGAGCCGCACCGTTCGGATACACGGTCCCCCGTCAGGAACCGCGAGATCCGCCCAGGACGCGAGGTCGTGGGTCTCGTAGGTCTCAGGCTGGATCACCCGTGCGACATCCCGGTAGACCAGCGACAGCGCCGTCCGCACAGAAGTCGTCGAGATCGCCACCCAGGACCGGTTCAGCACGAGTGTCGGCTGGTTGAGCATGGGTCGGGCCCCGGAGGGGGGGGGAACTCCAGTTCCCGGGACTGGGGAATTATACGGACCGGATCGCGTCCGGGGCGTCTCGGCGCTGTCCGTGTGCGTCCACGGCAGGGGACCGATGTGCCCCAGCGGGGTCACCCCTGCCGTACACGCTCGGCGAAGCGGGCACCATGCCTGGCCCCCAAGTCTAATCAGGCAAGACATTTAAGCCTCCCGAAGCAGCGCCAGCGGGCTCTTCGGCACGCGGCTTGCCCTGTAGCCTCCCCCCGCGCGCAAAGCCACGGAGTTGAGCCATGACGCAGAACCTCTACTGCAGCGAATGCCTGAAGACGCGCGCGTTCGTCGCGACGGAACGAGGCTATTGCTGCCCCGGTTGTCGCAAGGTGCTCCTCGTCTCGGACCCTCCGACGACTCGGATTCCCATCCGGCAAGAAAAGGCGCTTAGCGGCCAGAAGGTCGGCTGAGACCCCTGCGCTCTTGGCACGCGGCGAGGGCTCGTATAATGACCCCTCTTCTCGTGCGGAGGGTCTGTCAGATGCGGGATTTTCGGCGTTTCTTCATGGTGGTGGGTTGTGGCTTGCTTCCGCTGCTCGCCGTCGGCTGTGATTCGATAGAAAATCCCCGGACCCTCGTCCCAGGGGAGCCCGATGTCGCGGCGACACGCTCTGTGGAGCTCCACCGCTCCCAGTTCGAAGATGTCCCGGTGCCCCGAGGCTTCGAGTTCGTCACTCGGGGCAACCGCTCGTTCAACTACGCGCGCGGCGGCGTGCGCGTTGGCCGATTCCTGTACCGAGGCCGGCAGGGCGTGGAGGAGGTCGCGGCCTTTTTCCGCCGTACCATGGGTCTGAGAGCCTACGGATGGCAGTTCCGGTCCCAGGACGTCGGCCAAAGCAACACAATCATTGGCTTCAGCAAGAACCGCGTCGATTGCACCGTGACCATTACTCCAGGTGCGAATGGCACCTATGTGCAGATCGACATGGCAGGACCCGCATAACAACCCATGCCCACCATGACGCGCAACAAGAAGCCGGAATCCGACGGAGCCCCGGACGCGCCGCGTTCGCCCAACGTCTTCGACCGGTTTAATGACGGCCTCAGCGAGAACCCGAAGAAGTACGCAATCTGGACCGTGGTCATCTTCGTGGCGGTTCTCGGCAGCATTGTCGGCATCCAGTACCTCCGCGAGAGCGGCGGCAATGAGCAAGATGCCGCCTACAAGGCTGTCCTTCAGGCAGGCGGCACGTGGTGGGAGATGCAGTTCGCTGGCGTCGAGATCGACGGATCGCGGACAAGCCAGGAGGTCCTGGCGGCCCTCGGCGACGTCGAGGAGGAGGTCGAAGGCACGGATTACGCGCCGTACTACTACTGGTTGGTAAGTCAGGCCGCCTTCCAGGCCGCGGAAGAAGAGGACGAGGCCGGCAAGAAGCTGGCCTTCTTCGGCCAGGCCCGCGGCGCCTGCGAAATACTCATAAGTCGCTACGCAGCAACGCCTTGGGTCGCGACGCCTTGGCGGTCGTCGGCCGACCCGAGGGTCATCGAGCCGAGCCTTGTTCGTCGGCGCCTCGCCTACTGCATAGCCCAGACAGCGTTCATCGAGGACCACCGCGGGGGTCTTGGCGACGGGCTGGTCCCTGACGAGGGCGTGACCGTCACCCTGGCTCTCAAGGACGCCAACGATGCCGGAGCAGAACCCAAGATCTTGAAGATCAAGGTGTTCAGTGAGGCCGCCCCCTACGCCGTGGCTCAACTCAAGGCGAACATCGACAAGAGCTACTGGAAAGGACGGCACGTTTACGGGCTGCAGGAGAACGACGAGAACACCGCGACCATCGATGGTGTCCTCCTGGGGTCCCCGATGAGCCAGTCTCCATGGGCCTGGGAGCAACACGGCGGCGAAGAGGACTGGGTCCAATGCACCCTGCCCATCGAGCCGAACCGCCTGAAACCGGACCGCGGGACGGTGGCGTTCGAGTTGCATCGGGACAAGGCTCTGGTCGCTGGCGCCAGCCCGACCAACCTGGTCATCCACACATCCGACCAGCCGCAACGCCGCGTAGGAGAGGGCCGGGTCGTCTTCGGGAAGATCGCGGACGAAAGCGAGGAGACGCTGACCTGGCTGGAGAATCTCGCTCCCGACAAGGACAAGCGCCTGAACACGCCTGGCGAGGCGGGCGCCAGTTACGCACCCAAGCTCACCCTCGTGATCGCGGACATTGCCATCGAGGGTGACCCCAAGGTGGCGCCGACTGCGCCGCTCGATCTCTCCCACTGGAAGGATCCGGAGCAGCCGGAGAAGCCCGAGCCCGAGCCCGAGAAGACCGACGGCGAGGACAAGAAGAAGGTCAAGTAGGGCGAAGGGCCAACGCCCCGGCGGGCCTAAGCCCTTACACCGTAAGGCTATCGGGCTCTGACGCTTGTTTGTCCGGCCCTTCCAGCGAGGGGGCTTCGCCTCTCAGCCGGCGCACCAGCCGGTCAAGCTCCCGGGCGCTGTGGAACTGGATCCAGAGCCGGCCCCGCTTGAGGGTCCCCTGGATCGAGACCTTGGTGCCCAGGAGTTCCTGGATTTCCTCCGCCAGGGCACGCTGATTGGGGTCCACCGCGGCCTTGCCTTTCCCTGCGAGCTTACGACGGCTCGATGGGGCCTGCCTCCTCACGAGCTCCTCGACCTGGCGCACATTGAGGGAGTTCTCCTCGATCTCCCGGGCGGCGGTTTCCTGTTCCGCCGCCGAGCCAAGCGCCAGCAACGCCCGCGCAGCGCCCGCACTGACCGTTCCACGTGAAACACGGTCCTGGACGCTCTTCGGCAACTCCAGCAAGCGCATGAAGTTGGCGACTGCGGGGCGACTCATGCCCACTGCGCGAGCCACCTCTTCCTGGGTAAGGCCAAACCCCTGCGCCAGCTGCCGGAACGCCTGCCCCAATTCGAGCGGGCCCAGGCCTTCGCGCTGGATGTTCTCGACCAGCGCCCACTCGAGCATTCGCCGGTCATCTGCTTCGACGACCACGGCATCGATGTCGCCGATGGGGCCCGAGGATTTAAGGAAGCGGGTAGGGGCGATGTTGAGCTCGGCTGCGAGCGTCGCAGGGCCGATCTCCTCCAGCCCGCGTCGCGTGAGGGTGCGCAGGAACGATTTGCGCGACACGGAGACGAAGATCGGTCGCCCGAAGCGCTCGCGCAGCGCGCCGAGGCTCCGCAGGACGGCGAGTGATGCGTTCGGGTCGCGGCCGAGGAAGAAGCCCATCCCTGGATCGACGACCAGCCGCCCTCGGTCGATGCCCGCGTCGGCGAGTGCTCGGGCGCGCTGGGTCAAGTAAGTACACGCGCGGTCAACCATGGACGCCGCACCTGCGGC
>JABSRK010000275.1 GCA_013213915.1 Planctomycetota bacterium | reverse complement strand
ACTCCTGCCGACCCCCTCCTCACGACCATCGGCGAGCGTGTGCGTGCGTTACGGGAGTCCCGTGGCCTCACACGCCGGGAGCTTGCGTTGGCGGCCAGGCTGTCGGAGCGATTTCTCGCCCAGGTGGAGACCGGGGAGGGCAACATCGCCGTGACCCGCCTCGCCCGCCTCGCCGACGCTCTTGGCTGCCGCCCCGGGACATTGGTCGATCCCAGTCCGGTGGCGGACGGACGGCGCGTCGTCTCCCTGCTGGGTCTCCGTGGCGCGGGGAAGAGCACGCGGGGACAACGGGGCGCCGACGCTCTTGGCATCAGCTTCCACGAACACGACCGGGTGGTTGAAGAGGCGGCCGGCATGGACCTGGGCGAGTTGTTCGCCCTGCATGGCGACGCTTACTATCGACGCGTCGCTCGCGAGACTCTCGATCGTTTGCTGGCTGACGTGGGCGGCCCCGCGATCATTGCGACTGCTGGTGGTGTGGTGGCTGATCCGGAAGCGTTCGACCTGCTCCGGCGCCGCACCCACTCCATCTGGCTCAAGGCAACCGTGCAGGACCACTGGTCGCGGGTCGTCGCCCAGGGGGACCGTCGGCCCATGCGTGATCACCCGGACGCGCAGGCAGAGCTGGCCCGACTGTTGGATCGTCGCGCCCCCCTTTATGCCAGGGCGGAGCATCTCATCGACACCTCGTCCCTGGGCTTGCCAGGTTCGGAAACGTCGCTGCGTAAACTCGTTGCGGACGTTCTCGACGTCAGCCGCGCCCAACGTTCGTGAGATTGAGTCACGGCAGGGCGCCGCGTGGCGTCCGGGGCGGGCTCGCGTCCTCGTGCGGTGGCCCTTAGCCTGTTAGGGCCGTCAGTTGACCCGCGATGTCCTTGTGGGAGGACCTGAATGACGCAGGCACATGAGTTCGAGGGTGATCACGACCCGAGCGAACTCGAAGACATCCCGCACCAGGGGGGAGGCCTGGGGCTGGAGACCATCAAGCAGCCCATCCGCAACATCATGCGCACGGACGTGGGCACGATCCGCCCGGACGCCACCGTTCACGAAGCGATCCACGAGATGGCGAAGGGGCATTACGGCTGCGTGCTGGTGGTCGATGCAGGGAGGCTGGCGGGCATCTTCTCCGAGCGGGACGTGGTGACGCGCCTGCTGGATCGCGATAAGGACACGAAGGTCGAGCTGGTGCGGGACCACATGACGATGGAGCCCGAGAGCGCCACGCTCGACGACGAGATCGCGTACGCGCTCAACATCATGAGCGTCGGCGGCTTTCGCCACGTCCCCGTCTGCGATCCGGCGGGTGGCCTGGCCGGCATCGTCAGCATCCGCGATATCGCCAGGTTGCTGGTCGATCATTTCCGCGAGGAAATCCTGACCCTCGCGCCCAAAACCGACCACGGTCCCAAGACGCAGCACGGCGGCTGACAAGCTAGCCTCTCCCTGGCGCCGCCGCAGTGCGCTGGTCAGTTCCCCGCTTGTTCGCGAATCAGGTTGAGGGAACTGCCCGCCCTGAACCACCCCACCTGGGGGTCAGTCATGGAGTGGTTGCAAGGAACCGTGTCGGACGATCCGTCCCCGTGGCGCAGCACAAGCTCCACGGATCTGCCGGGAGCGAGGTCTGTGAGCCCGACGATGTCGACCTGGTCTGACTCCAGGACCTTGTCCCAATCTCCCGGGTTCTGGAAGGTGAGGGGCAGGATGCCTTGCTTCTTCAGGTTGGTCTCGGCGATGCGGGCGAAGCTCTTGGCGACCACGGCGCAGCACCCGAGCCAGCGAGGTGACATGGCGGCGTGCTCGCGGCTCGAGCCCTCGCCGTAGTTCTTGTCGCCGAACACCACCCACGACCGGTCGGCAGCCTTGTACGCGCGCGCGATGTCAGGCAACGACTGACCGGACGCACCAGAGAGCTGGTTCGTGCCCTTGCCGACCTCGCCGGTGAACGCGTTGTTCGCGCCCAGGTACATGTTGTCGCTGATGTGGTCGAGGTGGCCGCGGAAGCGGAGCCAGGGCCCGGCAGCGGAGATGTGGTCCGTCGTGCACTTGCCCTTCACCTTCACCAGCACGAACGCGCCCTTGATGTCGTTCCCGTCCCAGGCGGCGAATGGCTGCAGCAGAGCCAGGCGCTCGCTCTCGGGATCGACGTCGACGTCGACGCCGGACGCGTCGGTCGGCGGCGCGAGGTAGCCGTCCTCGCCGTTCTCGAAGCCGTTCTTGGGGAGCTCGTCGGCGGTGGGTGCTTCGAGCCGCACCTGGTCGCCAGATGCGTTCGTCAGCGTCTCGTTCTGTGGGTCGTAGGCGAGGGTGCCTGCGAGTGCCAGCGCCGTCACGACCTCCGGGCTTCCGATGAACGCCAGGGTGTCGGCATTCCCGTCGTTCCGCTTCTGGAAGTTGCGGTTGAACGAAGTGACGATGGAGTTCTTCTCTCCGGGCTGGATGTCGGTGCGTGTCCACTGGCCGATGCACGGCCCGCACGCGTTGGCCAGGACCGTGGCGCCGATCGCCTCGAGATCCTGAAGGATGCCATCCCGTTCGACGGTGGCGCGGACCTGCTCGGACCCGGGGGTGACAAGGAACGGGATGCGTGCCTCCAGGCCCTTCTCCTTGGCCTGGCGGGCGAGGTGCGCGGCGCGCCCCAGGTCTTCGTACGACGAGTTAGTGCAGCTGCCGATGAGCGCGGAGGTCAACTCCAGTGGGTAGCCGTTTCGCCTGGCGTCTTCTTCCATGTCCGACACGGATCGCGCCAGGTCGGGGGTGTGTGGGCCCACCAGGTGTGGTTCGAGCGTGTCGAGGTCGATCTCGATGACCTGGTCGAAGTACCGCTCCGGGTCGGCGGTGACTTCATCGTCGGCCCGAAGACCATTCGCGTGTTCATTGGCCAGTTCTGCGACCTCCTTGCGCCCGGTCCAGTTCAGGTATGTCGCGGACCGATCGTCGTAGGGGAACACGGACGTGGTCGCGCCCAACTCAGCGCCCATGTTGGTCACCGTGCACTTCCCTGTGGCGGAGAGGCTCTGAGTGCCGTCGCCGAAGTACTCGACGATGTGCCCGGTGCCGCCGGCCACCGTGAGCATATGGGCGACCTTCAAGATGACGTCCTTGGGGGTCGTCCATCCGGAGAGCGATCCCTTGAGGTGCACGCCGATGAGCTTGGGGCAGCGGACGTTCCACGGCAGGCCCGCCATGACGTCCACCGCGTCGGCGCCCCCGACGCCGATGGCGATCATGCACAAGCCGCCCGCGTTTGGGGTGTGAGAGTCTGTGCCGAGCATCATGGTGCCGGGCACCGCGTACTGCTCGAGCACGACCTGGTGGATGATCCCCGAGCCCGGCTTCCAGAAACCGGCGCCGACGCGCGCTGCGGCCGTGCGGAGAAATTCGTAGACCTCGTGGTTCTCGCCGATGGCCGCCTCGAGATCGGCGTCGGCACCAACCTTGGCGCGGATCAAGTGATCGCAATGGGCTGTCGTAGGGATAGCGACCCGGTCCAGTCCCGCGGAGAGGAACTGCAGCATCGCCATTTGCGCGGTGGCGTCCTGCATGGCGACGCGGTCCGGGCGCAGGTCGATGTTCGCACGTCCGCGATCGAGGGCCTGTTCCTCGGGGTCGAGGTGGGTGACGAGGATCTTCTCTGCGAGGGTGAGGCTGCGGCCGAGGCGTTGGCGCGCGCGTTCGTGCTTGCTGGCAAATGAGGCGTAAAGGGCCCGTACGGCGTCGAGGTCGACGTGCATGTGTCGGTCTCCGGGAGAGGCGCCGCACCCTAACGAATGCGCCGCGCGGCATGAAGACGGTTCCTCCGGTCAGTCCAGGTCCCAGCCGATGGCGACCACTCGTCCGCGTTTCCGAAACAGGCGCTCCCCTCCCGTGGGCTTCCAGTTGTCGAGGATCTGCGCCAGCGTTGGCGCCAGCGGATCC
Source organism: Planctomycetota bacterium (assembly GCA_013213915.1). GTDB lineage: Bacteria > Planctomycetota. Next base: position 1,252 of record JABSRK010000275.1, on the reverse strand, counting down.
CCGTGTCGACGAAGAAAGTACGGCATGCCGGTCCCGATGAACCGGTCGACTACGAGCACCGTGGGGACCGGCGCGCCGGCGAGCATCTTTTCGAGCTCCTCTCTCGCGCGTTCTGGGGGTGCGTTCAGCCGCACGTGGCTCTGGCCGACGACGTGAAACGCGGTGTGCGCGTGTGCGCCGAACGACACGTAGCGGCAGTTTGTGTGCCGTGATCCCGCTGCGATAGCAATGTCCCGCGCACGGACCACGGATCGGTCGCGCAGCGCCAGCGTCGACGGGAGGTGGGCCACGAATACGCCGGCGGTCATCAATGCGAGGACGATCCAGCCGCTACATCGGAGAGCGGGTGCCGTGCGATCCTCGCCGCGAGCCCACGCGGCGACGAACGCCGCCAGCAACACCAGAGGCAGGAGCCACCATTCATGGTTCAGGTGGTCGAACCAGGTGAAGAACGGCACCCGAAGGGCCAGCGCCATAAGGACGGCCGTTCCGAATCGTCCGGTAGCGTGGCCTCCTCGGAGCAGCCTGCCGGCGACGAGGAACAGGACGACGTACGCGATGCCTACCAGGAGGTGGGGGATCGGTCGTAGATCCCACTGCTGCCCCACGACGGCCACGCCGGAGACGGCGAAGTGGGCCAGCAGGCGGCCGCCATCCGGAGTCCCCGCCATCTGTTCCACCCATCCGTCGGATGCGAGGCTGAACAGGTACGCGTCCAACCCGCGGTCGGGTGCCGACACCCGCCACGCCACCACGTACAAGGCGAGCGTGGTCAATCCAGCAGCCCCGATCATGATGGACGTGCGGCGGAGTCGGGTCCCCGTCGGCTGAGCCCACGCGAAGACCACAGCCACCGCGGGGATCATCAGGACGCTGTCCTGGCGCAGCAGCAGGGCCACCACAACGGAGATGGCGACCGGAAGGCTGCGGGCGCCGGGACGACTGGCCAGCCAGAGCACGGCCACGGCGGCGGCGCATGCCATGTGAAGGCTCTCTCCGACCCCCGCCTCGAACATGAACGTGCGGGTCGCGACCAGCGGGATTGCGATGGCTGCGCCAACAGCCCGCCGCCCCGGGCCGGCGATCCATGCGAACAGCAGGATGATGCAGGCGGCGCCGAGTCCGCTGAGGCACCGGACGGCGAGGTGCCCCGGGTGGGCCACGTCAGCTCCGTCGAGGGCCGTGGTAACCACGTTGGCCATGACGTGGAATAGGGGATGGTGCGCGACCAGCGATGTCCAGGGCGTGGTCT
>JABSRK010000274.1 GCA_013213915.1 Planctomycetota bacterium | reverse complement strand
TGCGAGCTTGATCTGCGTTGGTTGTTCAGATGCGAGTGAAGCAGGTGAATCTCACCCTCGCCAACTACTTTATGGTCACCCACGCCAACGGCAGCCGCCACGTTCACGCCTGGCTTCGGTTCCATGCCGAATACAAGAGCGGCGAAAAGGACGACACCGTCGTCTTCTTATCCTGGGGCGTGAACCCGCAGAACAAGTTCTGGTACGAGAACGCCATCTACGACACCACGGGTATGCCCGACGTCGCTCCCTACAAGAAGTAGGGTGCCTTCGGAGTAGCCCCGGTTTCCCTCAGGACGCTCGCAGAGTTCGAGGCGAAGGAGAGACAAGGCGGCGGTCCCTCGCCCACCAACGTGGCGCTGCCCCGGCCGTCGCCGAACAGATGCTTGTCGATGGCCCGAGCGGGGCCACCGCGTTGACGCCCGTCGTGGGCTGGGTGTACGGTTTGTTGTCGCTTTCGGGGACGTCCACCATGCGGTCATGGGACATCCCCGGCGCGCGTGCGACTTCTTGAAGAATTCAGCCGGGCGAGGCCGTTCCGCGGTGAGCCCGGCCCCTTGAAAGGGCTCCTGCCATGTCGAGCAAACCCACTCGCCGTAAATTCATCCAGGCTTCGTCCGCTGTAATCGTCGGCAGCGCGCTTCCCAGCGTCGCGAGAGCCGTGCATTCCCACGGCAGCGACGAGATCCGATTCGTGTTGGTCGGATGCGGCGGCCGCGGCACCGGTGCGGCAGCTCAGATCATGAACACGAAAGGGAACGTCAAGCTAGTTGCCGTGGCGGACGCGTTTCCCCAGAAGGCCGCTGGCACCGTCAGGACACTGAAGAAGCGTCACGCCGGCAAGGTCGACGTTCCAGAGGAGCAGATCTTCTCCGGGCTCGACGCCTACAAGAAGGCCATCGACGTGGACTGCGACCTGGTCGTGATCGCAACGCCGCCGGGGTTCAAGCCGCAGCAGTTCGAGTATGCGGTCAACAAGGGCCGGCACATCTTCATGGAGAAGCCCGTGGCCACGGATGCTCCCGGGGTGCGACGCGTCCTGGCCGCCGTGGAGACCTCGAAGCAGAAGAACCTGATGGTCGGTGTGGGCCTGCAGCGCCGCCATGAGCCCCGCTACATGGAGACCGTCAAGCGTCTGCAGGACGGCGCCATCGGCGACATCATCACGCAGCGCGTCTACTGGAACGGAGGCGGCATCTGGTACCGGGGTCGTCAGGCGGAGCAATCCGAAATGGCGTTCCAGGTCAACAACTGGTACCACTTCAACTGGGTGTGTGGCGACCAGATCTGTGAGCAGCACATCCACAACATCGACGTCGCTTGCTGGATCAAGGGTGCCTACCCGGTCGAGTGCAACGGCATGGGTGGCTGGGGTCAGCGGATGGGCGGCGACCGCTCGAAATCGCAGATCTACGACCACACCTTCTGCGAGTACACGTTCGCCGACGGCACCAAGATGTACAGCCAGGGTCGGCACCTCGCCGGCGGCTGGAACAAGGTCGGCGAAGAGGTCCACGGCTCGAAGGGCACAGCCACGCCCAGTGGTCACATCAGGGGAGAGCAGGAGTGGCGGTTCAGCGGCAAGAGCCCGGGTGGACATCAGCAGGAGCAGCACGACCTGATCGAGTCCCTCATGGCCGGCGACATCTACAACGAGGGCGAATACGGCGCCAAGTCCACGTTCACCGCCATCCTCGGCCGCGAGGCCTGCTACTCGGGCAAGGTCGTCAAGTGGAACAAGCTGCTCAAGAAGGGGCATGACCTGGCCCCCGGCATCGACAACTTCACCATGGCCTCCGCGCCACCCGTGGTTCCCGGTCCTGACGGCAAGTACCCGGTGCCCGTGCCGGGTGTCTACAACCCGTACGTTTGATCCGCGTTCAGCGTTCGCTGATCCACACCCACCGCGAGGCCCTCGGCGACGAGGGCCTCGTGTCGTTCGGCCGTAGGCTGAAACAGCAGATCTACTGGATCAGGATGTTTTCTTCCTGCACCAGATTGATCGTGGTGTCAGCAGATTCGAAACGGATCTTGGCCATCTCCTGATACTCCGCCGACTGCCAGAACGCATCGAATGCTTCTCTGTTGTCGTAGCGGACGATCACCATACGGTTGCCGGTTTCCTCGCCTTCGATGGTGGTGGGGCTGTCATCCACGGCCAACACCTCGATCTGCTTCTCTTCGAGAAACGGAAGGACGGCGTTCTGATAGTCGAGAAATCGTTCCTTGTCCTTGATGTCGACTTGCGCGACGAGGTAGATGCTCATGGCTCGATACTCCGGTGGATACGTGTGCAACGGGATGACCGGTGGTTGACAACGATGCGATGGGAATCATAGCGCGCAGAGAATCGCCTGCATGTGCGGGCCGTGCTCCAAGCGTCGCATGAGCGCTTCCCCCCGAGTGGTCGCCGTACGTTATGGACCTCAAGCCCGACACGATCGAGGACCCGCAACGACGCCTCGTGGGTAGCGAGGACTTCGTCTGCAGTCAGCAGGCTCGTGTGAGGAACGGACATGGGCGAATCAGGGGTCAGATTATTCTGCGGCCGAGAACGACGCCTGGCTCTGCTGCGACTCCCTGCGGTTCCTCACTGATGATGCCTAACCGGGTCGTGGCCCCCAGACCCTACTCGCGGTTGAACATGCAAGCATGACCGCCAGGAGTCCGTAAGCCCAGGGCGAGACGCTGTTGGTGACATCGAGGATGCCACTCACCGAGGCCATCACGGCGCCCCCGTCTTCGGGAAACGCCACGAAGTAGGTGAGAACCGCGGCGGCGGCGATGGCGACCCGCGAACCGATGCCATGACATCCACTAAGCATCGGCCGTCTCCGTCTCTTCGCGCTTCTGGGCCACGGTGGCGAACACACCCCCGAGGACCAGTAAGAAGCCGACCCGGGAGAGCCCGGAATTGGTAGTCACGGTGCTATCACTGATGCTTGTCCGTTTGGTCCACGCGAATTCCGCAGGCATGAAGCTCGCCATGACGGCGACGATGACCCCCAACACCATCATGCGCATGCGCACGCACTTCGTCTTCCGCAGCACGACCCAGGCGACTCCGAACAGCACCGCCAACGCGGCGGCCGAGAGCGCCAGCGCCGCCACATGGTATTCACTACCCATCGCATTCCCCCCAATGGATGACCGTCGACCGCACACGAGTGGCACGTCCACGCGCCACCCTCTCGGGACATTCAAGAGCACCCTAGATCGCCGGTCAATGAACGAATACCGGGACAGGGCGGCGCGACCGGGCTTCCCCGCGACAGCGCGTTGTTTGCCGCACCCCCGCGCGGGTCTATGATGGCCGCCACATGCGGAAGAGCGTCATGACCATGGCCGTTTACAAGGTGCCCTGACCCGCCGTGGCCCGTCGCAAAGACGTGCTGCTCCTGCTCGCCGCGAGCGTTGGGCTTGCGTGGGCTCTCTTCCTTCCGGCCATGGACGCTCCCATGGTGCGCGACGACCTGGTCTGGTTCCGCCTCGTGTATCCCGACGGGACCTTCTCCAGCGATGCGGCCAGCAAGCTCCTGTGGCCCGACGATCCGGCGTACAGCTACAACAACCACTTCCGACCCATCGGCTGGCTGTCCATCCTCGCGGACGACCGCGCACTCGGCCACGAAGTACAGGACTTCCGGACGGGCGCCATCACGCTTCACGGAATGATCGGGTTCATCGTCGGGCTCCTGGCCATCAGGCTCGGCGCGACCCGAGCCGGCGGCTTCATCGCGGCGTGCCTGTTCGTCGCTTACGGGGGAACGCACGAGGCGGTGGTCCTGCCGGCCCACCGCTTCACCCTGCTCTCCACGCTTTTCTTTGGGCTGAGCGCCATCGCCGCCCATCGCCATGCACGGTCCGGAGGCGTCGGGCTCGTCTTCGTATGCGCCCTGCTCGCGATCCTCTCCAAGGACTCCATGCTGTCCATGCTCTTCGCCCTCGTCCCGTTCACCTTCGTGGTCGCGCCCGTGGGCAGACGGCTTCGCGCCGCCGCGACGGTCGGCGCGACGGTGGCGGCCGTGGTAATCACGGACGTGGTGCTGCGCAAGGCAGCGACGGGGTCCTGGCTGCCGGCGCTCAGCGACCATTCAGACAACGTCGTATCGGGACTCCATGCGGGCGACATCCTCAGCGGACTTCCCACGTTCGTCAGTGTCTTCGCGGCGCCCGTCGCCCTGAAAGCCGGCGACGGCGCGGTGTGGTCGGTGATCCGCTTCGCGTGCATGGCCGCCATGGCCGTCGCCACGGTCTTCGCCCTCGTGCGCACACGGCGACGCCCTGCCGAAGGCGCTCCAGGGCTGGTGTTCATCCTGGCCCTCGCCGCGTTGTCGTTCCCGGTCCTCTACGTCAACAAGCATCTCGACAACGCACGCAACCTCTATCCCCTGGCCATGGCGTTCTTCCCATGGGTGGTGGCGATGGCGGGACGAAAGGCCCCGTGGCTCTTGATCCTGCTGGCCCTGAACGCCCCCATGCTATGGAAGAACCAGCGCACCTACGAAGACCTCGCGCCCGTCTTCACATCGGCCGTCGCGCAGACCGAAGCGATCGCCCGGACCGGACTGCCGGTGACCGTCATGGGGCTTCCCCCCTCGGTGAACGACACGCCCGCGTTCGGACACACCCTGCTCCACTTCCCCATGCGGTTCCATCCGCCGCTGCATCCGCATCACCGCACCGTGCTCGCCCTGACCTCCGACCAGGCTCCGAGACCGGCAGTGAACGGGGGGCCGTGGGGACTCCTCGCCCTGGGCGCCGACAACGACGGGGGGCTCACGACCGCGGGGGCGCGACGGGTGCCGTCGGACGCGGAGAGCGCGGCGGCCTCCGGGCTCGAGCTCCGGCGGCCCGCGCAGAACGGAGCCTGGCCCGCCGACGGCGAGGCCACCGTCGTCTTCGCGCCGGGGGCCGGCGTCGACCTCCCCGGCGACGGGATGCTGCGCGTGCGCGTCAACTTCGACGACCAGGAGATCGCGTGGTTCCTGCGCCTCGACGGACCGGGAATCCAGCGCGCCGGCGAGACCGTCAGCATCGACCTGATGGCCGCTCCCTCTCTCGCTCCGATCTCCGGACTCGCGGCCCTGCAATCCGCAGCCGCCGGCAAGACCCCCGCCACCATCGAGGTCGACCTGCTGCCCGCGCCTGGCAGCGCCTGCGGACCCGGGACCGGACG
>JABSRK010000273.1 GCA_013213915.1 Planctomycetota bacterium | reverse complement strand
CGTCGCTCGGCGGACATTCCTCGGTCTCGCTCGGACGGGTTCCTGGGCAAGTCACGGGTCCGGCGACTACGCGGTGGCGTTCTCCACTGCGGAGACGATGCGCAACGGGCATGGGACGCCGCTCGCCGATGACCGCCTCTCTCCGCTCTTTCTCGCGGCCGTGGAAGCGACGGAGGAGGCGGTCCTCAGCGCCATCTTCCTCGCCACGTCCGTCCAGGGTCACCGGGGACGCCGCGACGCCCTGCCGATCGATCGGGTGATGGCGATCCTGCGTCGGCACAACGTCGTCACCCGCTGATCTGTCCCTCACGGGATCGTTCCGATCGACGGTGAACCGTCAGTCGTTCCGCCGGTCGCGCAACCCCCCGGCTCTTCCGCCGCTCAGATAGGCGACGATCAGCAGGTGGAACGTTGCGATCAGCGCGTTGAACCCACCACCGAAGACGGCCCACCCGGCTGCCCGCTTTGCGACGTCCGGGCCGGCGACCCAGAGGAGGGCTCCCGCGATCAGCAGAGCGAGTCCCGCCGCGCGCATTCGCCGCGCGTGGAGCGTCCAGCGAGGGGCAGAGAGCCTCTTCATCCGCATGGCCGTCCAGAGCACGGACTGCAGGGTGAAGAGGGCGCAGGCGACCCCGCCGCAGACCCAGAACAGGAACTCCCATGCGTCCATCGATCAGCCTCAGGTATTTCGGAGCGCTTCGCGGACCAGATCTTCGAGGGGGGCGTCGGCGGGTAGGGAACCGGCGGCTTTCTCCGTGGCCTTGCGGGCCTGGGCTTCGCTGTACCCGAGTACGAGGAGCGCTGACGTCGCGTCGTCAAGAGCGGCCACGCGGGGGCGGTCGGGTGCGGACGCGTCTTTGGCGATGTGGCGGAGAGCTTTCTCCTTCAACTCTATGCACGCGCGTTGTGCGATTTTGGGTCCGATGCCCTTTGTGCGTGCGAGGCCCTTCGCGTCGTCGTCGCGGAGGCGTTCCCAGATTTCGTTCGGTTCGTAGCCCGACAGCAGGGCGAGTCCGTGGGCGGGGCCGATGCCCGCGACGCTCTGCAAAGCGACGAACAGGTCGCGCTCGCCTTCGTCGAAGAACCCGAACAGCCGCGGCTTGTCCTCGTGCATCTTCACGTAGGCCCAGATGCGCGCCTCAGCTCCGACGGATGGCAGCCGCTCGGAAGTGCGCAGACTGACCTCGGCTCGAAAGCCAACGCCGGCGACCTCCACCACCACGACGGTGGGGGTCTTCGCTACGACGTGGCCCTGAAAGTAGTCGTACATCGGGACGGTCGGTGGGCGCGCGCGGAGGTCTTTCCATACGGAATCCCCCGTGCGCGACTGCAGTACACGGCTACGTCATCCGCAGACCGACGCCGAACTCGGTCAGCCGTGCCTTCAACTCATTGAGCGATGTCGCGCCGAAGTTCTTCAGCGACAGAAGCTCATTCTCCGTGTGACGCATAATGTCGCCGACAGTGACAGCCTTGAGCTGCGCCAGCGCCTTGCGGCAGCGGACCGACAGATCCAGGTCGGCGAGCACCCTGTTGAGGGTGGCGGGGTCCACGCCCGGCGGGACTTCGATCGGCGGCAGCGGCTTCTGCTGGGCCGGTGGTGCATCGGGAATGGGGTCCTCGTTGAGGTCCATACCCAGCCGGAGCCCGCGTGAGTCCAGCAGGATCTTGATCTCGGACAGGCTCGTCTCACCGAAGTTCTTGTAGGCAAGCAACTCAGCCTCGGTCTTGATGACCAGATCACTGAGCGTTTCCACACCCATCTTCGAGAGGCAGTTGCGCGCGCGTACCGACAACTCGAAGTCGCTGATCGGAATGCGCAGCAACTGGTTGCGTCTGTCGTGACGACGCTCGACGTCCTCGTCGAAGATCATGTTGAGCGACGCTTGTGCGTCTTTGAGGTACCCGCGTGCGCGTCCGTGGTTCGGGAGCGCGCGGAGAACGCGGCGATAGATTTTCACCGCCTCCTCGTACTCGCCGTGGTCCTCGAGGAGCACGCCGTAATTCAGCGCAGCATGGACGTCGAGGGGGCGGAGCGCGGCCAGCCGCTTGTAGTACTCCATCGATTCTTCGTCGTCGCCGCCGAGATCGTGTTGGTAGGCCAGGCGGAGGAGGGCGCCGCGGTGTCCTGGGTCCGTCTCCAGAGTCTTGAGGTAGCACGTCTTCGCCGTGCGGTAGTCACCGTCGGACTCGGCGACACGTCCTTCGACGTATGAGCCCGTGGCTCCTGACTTGACGTCATCAGGGGCGCTCTCGAGAGCGCTCTGCGCTCCCTCAAGGTCGTGGTCGAACAGCAGCGCATCGACGTAGAGGGCGTAGACCCGTGGGTCGCGGTTAAGCGCGGAGTGGGTCTTCAGCCGATCGGCGGCGAGGTCGGGCCGACGCATGGGGACGCCGCCGTTCTCAGCGACCTGACCCTTCAGGCAGCACTCAGCGAGGGCGAACGAGACGGACTCGTCTTGGTCCTGCGTTTGCTGTAGGGGTTCCCACGCCCGGTGGTACTGCGCCAGCATCCAGCGGGCGAGTCCCTCGACGCGGGCGTCGGCGGAGCCAGCTCCGAGTTCGCTCTCAAGAGCGATGCGGAGTTGGGGGTGGATGAGGACGGCCTTTTTGACGTCGAGGAGCATGCCCAGGTCGGGGCTCCTCTCCCTCGTCCAGGCCCAAACGTCGATATCAGGAACGGTCTCGGTCGCCGTCATGGACCCCTCGCGATCAGGTGCATTGTGCGGTGGGGCGTCCGTTGGTCGATTCAGAAGGGGACGCCAGGAGCGCACCATCTTGAGTTCCTCCCCACGCATTTCAAGATCCGGCGGGTCCTGGAGATGCGTCTGCGTTGCCGGCCGAATGGGCCCTGGTTAAGCTACGAGGCTCAATGAGACGCACCGAGTTGGTGCGAGATAGCGTAACTTCAAGTCCTACAAGGGCTTGGGGGCTGGCCCTCGACGCTGCCCCCAACTTCGGCTCCGATGGAAACGGAGCCCCCCGGGACCGGCGATGCTCGAGTCAATCAGCTCAGGCTTTCAGAATCTGATTCGCAGGTTGGGCGGTAAAAGCCGTCTGACCGAGGCCAACGTCAAGGACGCTCTGCGTGAGGTCCGGCTGGCGCTGCTTGAGGCCGACGTGAATCTGAGCGTCGCCCGTGACTTCGTCAAGTCGGTCCGGAGCCGTGCACTCGGCGACGACGTCATCCGGGGCGTCGACCCGGCTCAGATGATCGTGAAGATCATCAACGACGAGCTCGTCGCGCTCATGGGGCCCGAGGCAGCCGACCTGGAAATCCAGTCCAGGCCGCCCACCGTTGTCCTCGTGGCCGGGCTTCAGGGATCGGGCAAGACGACCACCTGCGGCAAGCTCGCGAACCGCCTCAAGAAGGACGGCAAGCGGGTCCTGCTCGTGGCCGCGGACCTCCAGCGCCCGGCGGCGGTCGAACAGCTGAAAGTGCTCGGCAGAGAACTGGATGTGCCGGTCCATGCCGAGATTGGGAAGACACCGCCCGAGGTCTGTGCCGGAGGTGTCGATCGCGCGCGTTCCGAGTCCATCGACGTCGTTATTCTCGACACTGCTGGCCGTCTTCATATCGACGACGAGCTCATGGGCGAAGTGGTGGATGTGGCGAATCGGACCTCACCCCACGAGGTGCTTCTCGTTTGTGACGCCATGACTGGTCAGGATGCGGTCAACTCGGCGAAGGCGTTCAACGAACGTCTCGAGTTGACAGGCGTCATCCTCACCAAGCTGGACGGCGACGCGCGTGGTGGTGCGGCGCTGTCCGTGAAGGCGGTTACGGGAAAGCCGATCAAGTTCGTCGGTATGGGCGAGAAGCTCGACAAGCTCGAGCCGTTCTATCCCGATCGCATGGCCGAGCGCATCCTCGGCATGGGCGACGTTGTCGGTCTCGTCGAGAAGGCCCAGGAAATCATCGATGAGGACGAGGCGCAGGCGCAGGCCGAGAAGATGTTCCTCGGCTCGTTCACTCTGCAGGACTTTCTCGACCTGCTCACCAAGGTGAGGACGATGGGGCCGATCAAGGACCTTCTCGGCATGCTTCCAGGTGTCGGTCAGCAGATGGCCGGCATGGATATCGACGAAAAGGAGTTCGATCGTAACCAGGCGATCATCCAGTCGATGACGATCAGGGAACGGGCTCACCCCGAGATCCTGAACGTCTCGCGCCGCCAGCGCATCGCGTCCGGATCAGGCGTGATGCTCGAACAAGTCAACGGATTGCTGAAGAACTTCAAAATGATGAAGAAGCAGATGCAGTCCATGAAGAAGATGGGGTTTCTCGGAAACCTCATGGACCCGACGCGTGGCATTCGCAAGGAGAAGCAGAAGGAACTTGCTCGGATGCAGTCCATGGGTGTGAACCCCATGGACATGGGGCAGGTCAAGGTTTTCAAGCAGCAAGTGCAACGCGAGAAGGCACGCAAGGCGCGCAAGGAAAAGGCGCGTCAACGAAGAAAGAACAAGCGCTGAGCGGCTTGGTGTCGCCCGGGTGCTTCATGGAGACATCACCTTATGGCTGTCCGGATTAGACTCACTCGAATTGGCCGGATGCACCGGCCTTTCTACCGCATCGCTGCGTTTGACACTCGCACTCGGCGCGACGGACGCGCGTTGGAGTACCTCGGGTACTACGACCCGATGTTGACGACGGGTACCCGCGTCAAGATCGACAAGGACAAGGCGGAGGCCTGGATCGCGAAGGGTGCCCAGCCTAGCGAGACGGTTGCCTCGTTCCTGCGCGAGATCGGTGTTCAGTACAAGAAGACTGCTCGCAACCGCAAGCGCAACAAGGCGCGCGCGGGGAAGCGCAAGTCAGCGACGCCCAACAAGAAGTAGCGGAAGCGGAGGTCCCGCTTCCCGCGGGACGGTGCCATGCCAGCAAAGAGTCCGTCTGCGAAGACGCTGTTCCAAACGCTCAGAAAGTCGTTCGGTGGCCCTACGGAACTGGACGAGCCGAGACCGCTTGAGCAGATCATTCTTCTGATTCTCGCCAGCCGTTCGGACATCCGTAAGGCGCGCTCAGCGATGCTCCGGATCGAGTCCGAGTACGTCGACTGGAACGAGGTCCGCGTGACGTCGGCGTACGAATTGTCGCGATGGCTACGTCCACTCGGGGCAAAGAAGGCGCAAGAAAAGGCCGAGCAGATGAAGGAGCTGTTGTCGACGGTCTACAACCGCTTCAACAAGCTCAACCTGGACT
>JABSRK010000272.1 GCA_013213915.1 Planctomycetota bacterium | reverse complement strand
CGGCGTTCAGCCCAGGTGCGTCACCCCCGCCCGTCATAATGGCCACGGTGCGTTTCCCCATGGGCTTTTTGTACGTGGCCGCACCGAAGCTGGCCAGCGGTCTGGGCGCGAATCGCTAAAATCCGGCGGTGCGCGTCGAGATCAACGATCGGAACGACGACGGCCGAGGTCGAGGCCGCGCCGGCAAGCGTGCCGTTCTCGTTTCCCAGGCCCATCCTGGGGAAGAGGTCACGGTGCGTGTGGACCGGACGACGCGCGGCACGGTTCAGGGTCGCGTGGCGAAGCTCATCCGACCCGATCCTGGCCGCGTCGAGACCCCGTGTGCGCATGCGTTCCATTGCACCGGCTGCGCATTGCTCCAGGTGTCCGAGGCCGAAGAAGATGCGTTCAAGCGGGGGCGGGTGAAGGCGGCGCTCGCAGGTGCAGAGGTGGCGGAGCCCGAGGCGACCCTCCGCCCGACCGGGCCGTACGGGTACCGGCACCTCGCCAAGCAGGTGTTCGGTCGGCGCGGCCGGGAGGTGGTGCTCGGCTCGTATGTCGCGGGCACCCACCACGTGACCGACAACGAAGGGTGCCCCGTGCTCGCCGCTCCGCTGCCCACCGTCCTTCGTGATCTGGCGACAGCCGCGACGGAAGCGGGCGCTGGCGTGCACGACCCCGACTGCGGGGTGGCTGGTCTGCGCTACGCCGTCGCGCGGCGTTCGCACGCGACGGGCGCCGTCTTGCTCACGGTCGTGACTTCGGCGTCCGATCCGTCCGTCGCCGTCGATGTTGCCCGAAGGACCCATGACGCGCACGACGCCGTGGTGGGTGCCTCTGTCGTCATCAACAGGGGGGAGGGTAACGCGATCCTCGCTGGCGACGTCGTCCCTGTCGTCGGCGCTGAAGCCATTGAAGAAGAGCTCCTCGGACATCGGCACATGATCGGCCCGCGGACGTTTTTCCAGGTCAACCCAGCCGCGGCCATCGAACTGTTCCGTGTTGCCCTCGCCGCGGCCGGATCGGGGAGTCGATGCCTGGAAGGCTACGCGGGCGTTGGCGCTCTGACGTGGCCACTGGCGGAACGGTTCGAACGGGTCGTCGCGGTCGAGTCGCATCCTGAAACCGCACGCCTGCTGCTCGAGGGGTCGCGCAATCGGGGGGTCGAGGTGCGCGCGGAGGATGCTGACCGAGCCATACCCGAGTTGCTTGCGGCCGGGCCGTGGGACGCAGTCGTCCTCGACCCGCCACGCCGCGGCCTGGGGGACGTGGTGACCGGGGCGCTCGCGATGAGCGCCCCACCGCGGATTGTGTTGCTGAGTTGCGAGCCGGGGACGCTTGGCCGCGATCTGCCGCCGCTGGTCGCGGCCGGGTACGGGATCACGCGGGTCGTCCCCATCGACCAATTCCCACGCACGGCGCACGTTGAAACGGTCACGCTGCTCACGCACCAGCGCGCCGGAGTGGCGTCATGACCAGGGCATTCCGCGGACCGACGGGAAGCCGTCTCGCGAAGCTCCGGGGTTCCACGGCGGGCGGAGGCCCCTCACGTCTCGTCACTGCGGCCAACGGCTGATCACGTCCTTGATACGACTCGGCCCCACAAGGGGGAGAAGCGATCGGAGACTGACGTTCAATGCGTGGAAAGGAACGGATCCCAAGATCGTCTGGGTTATAGGGTTGGGTCCCGCTGGCGACCTTTTCCTCGCCCACAGACCGGCTACGATGGCTTCGACATGAACTCGTTCACCTACAAGGGTTTCCGCGCTTTCTGTGTCTTTTCGCTGGTGTCGCTGACGGCGCTGCTCTCGGGGTGCTTGACGCCCGAGGAGGCCATCGCTGAGGTCGATCGCGAGGCCTACGACATCGTTGGCGACAAGCAGGAGAGCCTCTACGGGGCCCGGCGTCCGTTCCGCATCGACCCCGGACAGCACCGGATCATGTTGACGGTGGTGGACCCGGAAACGGGACTCGTCCGGGAGGGAGCGAAGCTCTCGCTTGACCTGGCCACCGTTCTCGAGATCGCGGCCGTGAACAGCCGCACCTTCCAGGATCAGAAGGAGTTGCTGTACCAGGCGGCGCTCGGTCTGATGAGTGAGCGTGAGGACTTCCGTAACAGTCCGTTCGCCGGTCTCGGCGGGAGCGCCTCCAGTTCGGGAACCGGTGAGTCGATCGGGGGAGACACCCAGTTCGGCGTCACCAACATGATCGAGCGGGGCGGCTCTTTCGCGCTGTCACTCGGTCTCGACTTCCTACGCTTCGTGAGTTCACCCACGAGCGAGAGTTACTCCTCGTTCCTGAACCTCACCATCACCCTGCCGTTCCTGCGCAACGCAGGGCGCGAGATCGCCTACGAAAACCTCGTGCAGGCGGATCGCGACGCGCTCTATGCGCTGCGCAACTTCGAACGGTTCAAACAGACGTACGGTGTCTCGGTTGTCAGCCAGTACCTGCGGGTGCTGGCCCAGTCCGAGCGCATCAGGATTGCCGAGGCGAATTACAAGAATCTGCAGATCGCCCGCGGCGAGGTGGAGGAGCGGTTCGAGGTCGGGCGGGTGAGCCGCGTCGAGGTCGATCAGAACAAGCAGGCGGAGTTGTCGGGAGAGGTGGGCGTCGTCAACGCGAAGCTCGGTTTCGAGTCGTCACTGGACGGGCTGAAGGACTTTCTCGGCCTACCTGTAGACCTCGAAGTCACGATCCGCAAAGAGGACCGCCAACAGCTCGAAGCCCTCGTTGCTGAGGCGTTCGATGTCGACGGCAAGCATGCCCTGAAGGTCGCGTTCGAGAGCCGGCTCGACTTCCGCAATGTCGTGGACAGCGTGGCTGATGCCGGCCGGCGTGTTCATGGCGCTGAGAACGGGCTCCTTCCGGACTTCACGTTGAGCCTCAACGCCGCGCCGGTGAGCAAGAACCTCAAGCCGCTGAAGTACAACTACAAGGACGGGACCTACTCGGCGGCCTTCGACATGGACCTGGCCCTGGACCGCGACCTGGAGAGCATCTCGCTTCGCCAGGCGGTCATCAACCTGGACGTGGCCATCCGGAACCAGGAGGACGCACGCGAGGGGATCAAACTCGACGTGCGCACGGCGCTGCGCAGTCTGCGTCAGGCCCGGGAGAACCATCGCATCGCCAACGTGGCTGTCGAGCTGGCGCGCAAGCGCGTGAGCGACACGCGGGATCTCCAGCGCGAAGGCCGCGCGACGACTCGCGACTTCCTCGAGTCGCAGGACGCGCTTGTCCGCCTCGAGAACGATCTCGTCGACCGAACCGTCGACTATCGCATTGCGTTCCTCGATCTGTTCCGGGACACCGGGGCCCTCGTAGTGAGCGCGGAAGGACTGAACCATGATGTATCGAGAAAGCTTCTTGCGGGTGAGTAGGGCCGGGGTCGCGGCGATCGCCGGGCTCGCGCTCGTGGTCCTGCTGCCGGGGTGCGCGGACGGTCCGACGGAGGACGCGTCGAAGGACGCCGAGCTGGTCGCTGCCAAGCGCGGGTCGCTGCGCATCTCCGTCCGTGAGGGGGGGGATCTGGAATCGGGCAAACCCGTGATCATTCGTAGCGAGGTAGAGGGCCGCAACGCCATCATCGAACTCGTCGAGGAAGGGACCTTCGTCAAGAAGGATCAGATCGTCTGCAAGCTGGACAGCGCCGGGCTGGAGGACCGCGTCCAGGAGCAGGAACTGACCGTGGATAAGTCCAAGTCCGACGTGGCGCAAGCCGAGGAGGACTTCGCCATCCAGGAGAAGACCAACCTGGAGTCGATGAAACAGGCGGAGACGACCAAGTTGCTGGCCAGGCGCGCGTTCGAGGCCTACAGGGACGGCTCCCTTCCGCTCGAACGCAAGCGCCTCGAGTCGGAGCTCACGCTCTCCAAGGAGGAGCTCAAGCGGGCGCAGACGGAGTACGAAGCGTCCAAGCGACTGTTCGCGAAGGAGATCATCCCCAAGACCCAGGTCGAAGCGGACGAGCTCGGGGAGAAGAAGGCGACCGAGAAGGTCACGATCTCCGAGAAGAACCTCGAGCATTTCAATGCGTTCACGTGCAAGGATGAGCTGAAGAAGCTGGAATCTGACTGGGATGTCTCGGAGATCGCCTACGAGCGCGTCAAGCAGCAGTGTTCGTCGAACCTGATGCAGGCCCAGGACATTCTCGACACCAAGACGAAGAACCGGAAGCTCGAGGCGGAGCAGTTCGTCAAGCTGAAGGGCCAGCTCAAGAACTGTGTCATCAGGTCACCCGCGGACGGGCTCATCGTGTACGCGCGCGAGCGTCGGCGTCACGGCCAGAGCGAGCCGATCGCGCTGGGCAAGGAGATCCGGGAGCGCGAGCGGATCGTGGAGATCCCCGATCTCAGCAACATGGTGGTCCAGCTCGACATTCACGAGTCGTCGGTTAAGAAGGTCAAGCGTGGACAGCGCACGTGGATCACGGTCGATGCGCTGCCAGGCAAGGTGTTTCCGGGCACCGTGCTGCGCGTTGGGCTGGTGCCGTCCAGCCAGTCGTCGTGGATGAACCCGGATCTCAAGGTGTACGAGGCCGACGTGAAGCTGGAGGAAACTGCCGAGGGGATCAAGCCGGGCATGCATGCCCAGGTGGAGATCCTCGTC
Organism: Planctomycetota bacterium; assembly: GCA_013213915.1. Lineage (GTDB taxonomy): Bacteria > Planctomycetota. The sequence continues at coordinate 616 of JABSRK010000272.1, read as the reverse complement.
GAGCAGCTCACGGATGTGCTTCAGATCCCATTGCAGTGCGTGGCGCAGTCCGGATCAAGGACGTTTGTCTACGTCTCCAAAGGTAACGAGGTCGAACTCAGAGAGGTCGAGGTCGGGCTCAACAACCAGAGCTTTGTGCATGTGAAGTCGGGAGTGGAAGAGGGGGATTTCGTGTATCTCTCTCGCCCGGGGGGCGCCCAGGCGTTGCCAAAGCCTGAGGGCAACGTGTTCATGCCCGCGACCGAACTGTCTCCCCAAAACCCCGCGGTGGGGGCCCCTCCGGGGCGCGGCGCGCGCGGCGGACGTGGCGGACGTGGCGGACGTGGCGGCTCGGACGACGGCAATGTGGGCGGTAGGGGCGCCCGCGGCGGTATGTCTGCCGAGGAGCGGAAGAAGATGATGGAGCGCTACAGCAACATGTCGGACGAAGAGAAGAAGGCGTTCCAGGAGCGCATGCGACGTGGCGGCGGCGGTGACCGCGGCGGCGGTGGTGATCGCGGCCCCGATGTTCGCGGTGCCGATGATGCCCAGACCGGTGACGTTCGTGATGTCGGCGTCGATGTCGGCGTCGCCGTCGATGTTCAGGGCGTTTGCTCCGCCATCGACGGTGCTTTGC
>JABSRK010000271.1 GCA_013213915.1 Planctomycetota bacterium | reverse complement strand
CCTACAGCAGCAAGAAGCGCTATCCGCTCGTGCTTGCATTGCACACCAAGGGGTCCACCGGCTGGGACTATCTGAACGACGTCTGGATCAACAAAAAGCGCTGTCCCAAGTCCATCCACGACCAATTCATCTTCGTGGCGCCGACAATCGGCGAACGCACGGTCGGCAAGAACAAGAAGTACCAAAAGCGAATCGAAGCGTTCTCGGTCCTGCATCTCCAGGGCGTTGCGTGGTGCCTGAGGGAAGTGCTCTCGAAGTACAACATCGACACCGACCGCATGTACCTCGACGGCGCCGGTTTTGGCGGCGAGACCGCGGCATGGCTCGGAACGATGCAGGCCAAGCTGTTCGCCGGCATAGCCGTGCGCAATGCCAAGCCAGCCGCGTCAGGTCATTTCAGCAAGCCGGAGTTGCTCACAAATCTCAAGAACCAGTGCTCCATGCTCATTGTCGCCCGCAAGGACGGCGTCTTCTCTGGCGACGAGGGCAAGGCCGAGTTGCAGCGCATCGAACATGTCAAGCAAGTCGACAAGCTGCCTATCAACGTGACGGTCCTGGACGCCCTGCCCGATTCCAGGTCGCGGCGCCTGGCGCTGGGAAAACAGAGCGTCGACCCGATCCACGATGCGACACCGGATATCGCCAAGTTCTTCCTCGCCGCCAAGCGCAACCTGTACCCGGCGGAACTCGGATATCTGACCTACGACAACCGGCTGTTTCGTCAGGCGTCGTGGTACATCATCAACAAGGCGACCGCGAACCCCGAGGACGGCTCGATGGCCAGCGTAAAAGGCTCACTCGACCGAAAAGAGAACATCGCGTCGTTCACCACGCATAACGTCGAGTCCTTCCGTGTCTATTTGAATGACGTCCTGCTCGACCTGGACAAGCCCATCAAGATCGTCGTGAACGGCAAGGATGTTCTGGAAAAGAAGGTCGAGCGCAGCCTGGACTTCCTCCTCGACTACAACGTCCAGAATTCCGTCGATCCTTCACTCGTCATGGTCGGGGTCTTGCGCGTGAATGTGCCGCCTGAGGACGAGGCGCCCAAGGCCGGCGACCCGAAGGATGGCGCCGATAAGGACAAGGACGAATAGCCCGTGACGAAGCCCGCGTCCGGTGACGCTTCGCGCGGCGCTCTGCTCACCGCCGCGGCGCTCTCTGGCGCGGGTGTCATGGTCATCGAGTTGACCGCCGCGCGCGCCCTCGCTCCCTGGTTCGGCGCCTCGCTGTATGTCTGGACGAATGTCATCGGCGTCGTCCTGCTCGCCCTCGCCGCCGGCTACTGGGTGGGCGGCCGCCTCGTGGACCGTCACCCCGACGCGGGGATTCTGGCCCGCGTGCTGCTGATCGGAGCGGCCCTCAGCCTCCCGGCACCGTTCCTCACGTCCACCCTCGGCGAGTGGCTGCTACCTGAACCTGAAGCGCTGTCGCCCTTCGTTGCCACCAGCCACGTCGTGATCGGAAGTCTCGTCGTCACCCTCGTCCTGTTTGCGCCGCCAATCATGCTGCTGGGAATGGTGGGCCCCTTCGTCACGCGGTGTCTCGTGGACAGCGGGCTGGACGGCGGAACGGCGGCCGGCCGCACTCTTGCCATTTCGACCCTGGGAAGCCTCGCCGGCACGTATCTGCCCGCTCACTTCCTCATCGAGGAGGTCGGTGTTCGCGCCACGCTGCTCATCGCCCCCGGGCTTTTCGTGATCGCCGCCCTGGTGCTGTTTGCCCGGCGGCGGGGGAGAGCAGTCGCTGCTGGAATGCTCCTCGCCATCGGCGGGCTCGCCGCGTGGGGAGAGACGATGCCCATCCGCGCCGCGCTCTCGTCCACGCCGAGGCAGAGGCGAACGGATTGGCACGAGGTGGCCGTCGTGGACGAGATGGAATCGGCATACCAGTACGTCCGCGTCACAAGGTGGAGCAACGGTGCCACGGGGAAGAGCGAACTGCGACTGTCGCTCGATGAGGGCTTGACGGAATTTCACTCCATCAAGCCCGGCACGGGTTACCTGACAGGAAAGTACTACGACCACTTCGCCCTGCTCCCCGAGTTGTTCCCGAACCGCGCGTCCGATCCTGTGGATGTGATCGTGCTGGGGGGAGGAGCGGGGACCATGGGTCGGACCCTCCGCGGCCTCCACGGTGACGCCATCCGCCGCGTCCTTTGCGTCGAGATCGACCCCGAGGTGGCGGCCCTACACGAGCGCTTCGGATGGAAGACCGAAGGGACACCCGACGCGATGCTGGTCGGGGACGCGAGGGTCGTCTTGGCCGCAACGGAGGCCGCGTTCGACATCATCATTCTCGACGCCTATGCCAAGCAGATCGCCATCCCCCCGCATCTTGGAACGGTAGAGTTCTTCCAACTCGTGAAGCAACGGCTTACCCCACGCGGCGTGTTCGCCATCAACGTCTCCGTGCCGAACTTGCGCGGCCCACTCATGCGTGCGCTCGGCCGCACCCTGGGAGAGGTGTTTCCCGGCACGGCTGTAGCGAGCGTCCCCGGGTCCTGGAACGTGGTGCTCCTCGCGGCGCTCGATTCTCATGGCGACTTCCGCCCTCGCGGCGGCCCCAAGGCCCTGGACGAGGTGCGCCAGAAGTTCCTCACCGGCCTCCTGCCTGCCCCTGAACCAGGGGATGGCGCCGAAGTCCTCGAAGATGACCGCGCCCCCCTCGAACGGCTGGCCCGAGCGCGATGACCCTCCGCCTCATCGTCACCAGCACGGCCATCGCGCTCCTGGCCCGAACGAGCTGTGCCCAGACGTCCTATGAGCAGGTTCACCGCTTGCTCCGCTCAGGAGAGGAGGATGAAGCAGCGGCGCTCTTCCTGCGCGCTGTCGGTGCAACAACGGGCAGCCCGAAGGACCGAACCGCGTTGCTTGACCGCGGATACCAGGGCTTCCGGCGCCTGGGGGCCTCGGCATCCTGGCTGAGGATGCTCGACGCCGCAGTGGCGTCCGATCCCGATGACCTCGAGTTGCTCTGGTTTCGTGCGTACACACGCATCGACCTCAAGCTCCTCGGCAGTGCCCACCAGGACCTCCAGCGGGCCGCCGGGATCGCGGCGCGGGACGATCGAATCAGGAAAGGGCTCGGGTGGGTCGCAGCCTTGTCCTTTGACCACGCGAACGCCGCGCGACACTTCGAGGGGATTGACGCATCGCAGTCGGCCTATCACGCGAACATCGCAACCTCCCTCGATGCTGCTCGCGGACGCCAACTGATCGGGCTTGCCCTCGGCCTGTTCGTGGTCGCAGGTGTCGCCTCGCTCACGTGGTGGGCCGCGAACCGATCTTCGCCCACATAGAGACTACGGGCACTGCCGACCCAGAGTCGCCGATGCGGCAGTCCCATCGAGAGAAGGTTGAGCGCAAAAAAAAGACGGGGCGGCGCGGCGCGCCGTCCCGTCTTTGCGCACGTCATGGACGTGCGGTGCTCGCGAGCTTAGAGGATCGAGAGCACCTCGGCGAGAGCAGCTGTCTGCGCGAGGTAGTTGGAGTTCTCATGGATGCGCGAGAGCAGCGGGATCTTGTCCTTGTCGCCGAGGAAGCCCAGCGCGACGGTCGCAAAAGCGCGGGTCACGTCCTGGTGTCGCTTCTTCGGGTTCTCGACGAAATCAACCAGCATCTCGACGGCGCTGCGGTCACCGATGTACCCGAGGGCCACGGTGGCGGCGCCGAGGATCGCCTTCGACGAACTCGACTCGCTGATCACCTGGCGAAGGATATCGACCGCCTCGGTGTCCCGAAGCAGGCCGAGAGCAATCGCGGCGCGCTTGCGCAGGTCCGGATCGCCCTTCTGCTTGACCAGTTCCTGAATGGCCGGGATCGAATCCTTGTCGTCCATCAGGCCCAGCGCGGTGGCGACGTTGCCCTTCAGGTTCTGAGAGCCCGGGCGCTCCAGATCCTTGCGCATGACCTCACGGGACGGCTCGTAGTTGATCAGGCCGAGGGCGATCGCCATGGGGCTCTTCTGCGCCTCGGACCTGGTCTTTCGGTAGAGCTCGAGGATCAGGCGGCCCATCTCGTTCGCCTCTTCCTTGTGCTTGAAGGCGCTGACGCCCAACGCGAGGCAGGCAAAGCTCTGGTCGTGCATCTTGCCCTTCTTCGCAAGGTCCATGAGGAAGGCGCGGCCCTTAGTGCCTCCGATCTCGCCGAGGGCGATGATGCAGAAGTTCTTGGTGCCGCGATCCGCCGCGCTCTTCGCGTGACGGATGAGCTTATTGATGGTGTTCCGGTCGTCCTTTTCGGTCAGCAAGCCGAGGGAGATCGCCGAGCCGTACTGGATGAACTGGAGCTTGTTCTCCAGGCCCTTGACGAGCGAGCCCACCGCGGACTTGGCGCCGATCTTTCCGAGCGCGACCGCGAGGTGCGAGCGGACATAACGATCCTGCTCAGGATTGTTGAAGATCTCGAGCATCTGAGGGATCGCGTCCCGGGTGCGCACCAGTTGGAGGGCGATGGCGGGCCCGACTTGCAGGTCCCGGTTCTTCGCCTTGGTCGTCGCCAGCTTCACGAGTTCGTTCATGGTCTCGCTGTCGAGACCGTCACGGGAACCGATGAGGCCGAGAGCTATCGACGCAAACGCACGAGTCCGGGTGAGGATGTCGCCCGTGCCCGAGCCGACCATCTTTTTGCCCTTCGCCGTGTTGTGGATCAGCTCCTTCAGGATCGGGAGCGCATCCTTCGAGCCGAGGATGCCCATCGCGAGGCACACAGATTCGCGAACGCGCTTGTCCTTGTCGCCGAGGATGGCCTTGAGGTCGTCCACCAGCTCGGGTTGCGTCGAATCGCCAACCTTGCCCAAAGCGATCACCGCTGCCGCGCGGGCATCGTAGTACGAATCCTTGCACGCCAGCTTGAGGGTCGGAAGGATCTGGCTGCGGATCTGCTTGGTCGTGACCTTCGCAACCTCATCACCACCCTCGAGTCCCTCGAGGAACGTGTCGCGGTTGTCCGTATCCGTGGAATCCTTGCGCACCTTGCTCTTCAGGTTGAGGAACCGCTCCTCGTTGAGGTCCCACCACCAGTCCCAATCGAGGAACTTCGGGGTGTACTTGCTCTTCTTGCCGCCGGGGGTCGTGCCGCCGAAGCCGCGACCACCGCTCGGGCGCGGGGCACCACCGACACCGGGCCGCACCGGGGCGCCGCCGCCGCCGGGGTTCGGGGTCGCGCCGCCAGCACCGCCGCCGCCCGTGACGCCGCCACCACCCGGGTTCGGG
>JABSRK010000270.1 GCA_013213915.1 Planctomycetota bacterium | reverse complement strand
CTTCCACACCATCGTGTCGATATCGTCGTCAGACGTCCCAGCCGCGCGGCAGAGATCCACGGTCTTGGGGACCGACAGCGGGTCGCTGACCCCCCAATCGCAGGCGCTGTTGATGATGACGCGCTCGACGCCATACTCCTTCACGATCTCGACCATGCGCTCCGGCGACATCTTGGTGAACGGGTAGATCGAGAATCCCTGCCAGCAGCCCGTATCCCGCGTGATCTTGATCGTCTCCTCGTTCCCGTGATCGAGAAGGACCCTGTCCATGTCGATGCCCGACCCCTGCACGATCTCCAGGCAACGGATGAAACCCTGGCGCTTGTTCCTATGGGGGGTGTGGACGAGAACCGGCAGATTGTGATCCATGGCCAAGGCGACCTGCGCCTCGAAGAACCGCTCCTCGGTATCGGTCATGTCATCGAGGCCGATCTCGCCGACTCCGACAACGCTGTTCTTTTCGAGGTAGCGCGGCAGCACCTCCATGACCGCGTCGTTCACGCGAGGATCGTTCGCCTCGCGGGGATTGAGCGCCATCGTACACACGTGATGGATGCCGAACTGTGCGGCACGAAAGCGTTCCCAACCGAGGAGCGTGTCGAAGTAGTCGATGAACGCCCCCACGTTGGTGCGCGGCTGACCCAGCCAGAACGCCGGCTCGAGTATGACCTTCACGCCGGCCTGGGCCATTCGCTGATAGTCGTCCGTGACGCGAGAGAACATGTGTGCGTGGGGTTCGAAGATGCGAGTCATGCGTCATCACCTGGCTCTTCCGGAGCGTCCGTTGTCGCCCGCTCGAGCAGCGAATGCCGAATATCGTCAATCGCGGCGGCGAGTCGCCGGGCGCGCGGCTCCACCCCCTGCGTCTCCAGCAGTCTCTGCCGCATGCGAACGTCGGCTACCAATACGGTAGCGAGGGTATTCACCAGCGCCGCCAATGACAGAGCCGCGTTCGCCAATAGCCGTTCCAGAGGATCCCGCGCAGCTGCCGGCACTGCGAGCGGAAGCAGCGACCGCACAGCGGAGCCCAGCCGGTCCTGGATGTCGTCGGCGACGTCATCCGGCGCATCGGGTTCCCGGAGAACCTGGACCCGGGCACGTCGATAGACGTCCTCGGTGATCTCATCGAGGAGCCTCACCCGATGAACGCCGACCACCTCGATATGGCTCGTACCGTCCGAGTGGGTGACATAGTCCGCGACTTGGCCCACGCCGAACACACGCGCGTATGGCGGCGATCCGTCCAACGAGGCTTCGAAACCCGGCAGCACCTGGGGAATCCCGAGCAGCCCCGGACCGTCGAGTACATCCCGAAGCATGGCACGATAGCGCTCTTCGAAGACGTAGAACGGCAGCCGGACAGCCGGGAATAGCACCGTCCGCGGAAGCGGAAACAGGGGAACGGTCAGCGTAGCCGCCACGCTCTCCCCCAAAATTGCGACACGATTCGGGTCATGGCGAAGTCCGGCCATCGTAGCAAGCAGCCCGTTCGGCGACGCGTGGCGGGCCCAGGGTGCGGCCCGAGGAGCCTCTATCTGCCCGCCCTCTCCTGCAGGAACCGCGTCAGGAGCCGGACTCCATAGCCGGTCGCACCGACGCCCTTGTTGTAGATGCGGGTGGGGTCATCCCAGGCAGTCCCCGCGATGTCGAGGTGGATCCAGTTGAGGTCGCCGGTGAAGTGCCTGAGGAACTGGGCTGCGGTGACGGTGCCCGCGTTGCGTCCCCCGATGTTCTGCAGGTCAGCGGACCGACCCCTCACCTGAGCGTCGTAGTCGTCGTCGAGCGGGAGCTGCCAGACACGCTCGTGGGTCGCCTTCCCCGCGGATTGAAGGCCAGCCATCGAAGACTCGTCAGTCCCCATCATGCCAGCCATGTGTTTCCCCAGCGCGACAAGGACGGCCCCCGTGAGCGTCGCCAGGTCAATAATGAGTTCTGGTTTGTAGCGCTGTGCGTAGCAAAGCGCGTCAGCAAGGATCAGGCGGCCTTCCGCGTCTGTATTCAGGACCTCGATCGTCTTACCGTTCATTGCGGTGACGATGTCGCCGGGCTTGGTGGCCTTGGCATCAGGCATGTTCTCGCTGGACGGCACGACACCAACCACGTGGAGCGGCAGCTTCAGGCGCGCGACAGCTTCCATCGTGCCGACGACGGCCGCCCCGCCGCACATGTCATAACGCATCTTGTCCATGTCCCCGGGAGGCTTCATGGAGATGCCTCCGGTGTCGAAGGTCAGTCCTTTCCCGACGAGGCACACGGTTGGACGGTTCTTCGCCTTGCGCCCGTGTTCGAGGAGGATCAACTTCGCTGGTTCGACGCTGCCGCGCGAGACAGACAGCAGGGATCCCATTCCAAGGGCCCGCATCTGCGTCTCCGTCAGCACACGCGACTTCAATCCAGTCGACTGCGCCATCGCCCGCGCTGCCCGCGCGAGGATGGTGGGGGTCATGTAGTTGCCCGGGTTGTTGCCCAGGTCACGCGCTGTGACGACGCCATCGGCGACCGCCGTGCCGATCTTCGCGCCGGCCCGAACCGCCCGCGCCTTGCCGCCCGACGTCATCAGCGCAAGCCGCGCGGGACGCACCTTCTTCCGATCGGACTTGAACTTCGTGAACTTGTAGGACCCCAGGCGCCAGCCCACCACAGCGGCCTCGGCTGCGCGCGCACCGTCACCCGGAACCGCGTGCAGCGCGATGGCGACCGAAGCCGCACGGCCCGCAACCCTGGCCGCCGCCCCCACTGCCCGGCGAACGCTCTCCTCCGAAAACTCGTCCTTGTCTCCGATGCCACAGAGCACGACACGCTTCACCTTCACGCCGCCTGTTGGGACCAGGATGCGCGTCTCCTGAACCCGCCCGGAAAACGCCCCATTGGCGACGGCTGCCTTCACCTGGCCCCCGAGCGCCCGGTCGAGCCCCCCATGCGCCAGCCTGGCGCCTTTCTTCGTCTTCGGCATGGGGACGACCAGCACCTCTGCACCCGCCCCCTGAGCCACTTGCGTCACGACCTTGACCGCCATGGATTCTCCTCAGAGGGCGACGTCGTCGCCCCCTTGAAAACGACCTTCGCTCTCGACGACCCTGGTCGCAGAGCGATGCGGATCGTGCTCCAACACGAGTGTCCACCCCCCCTCCGCTGCCTTCGTCAGAAGGCGACGCTTTTCATCCATGAGCGTCCGGGGGCACAGGTCGTAACCCATGGTCCAAGGGACACGCACGTGGCTCGCCAGCGGAATGACGTCGGCCGGAAACACGATGGTGTCATCGCCCTCACCGGCGCGCACCACCTGCAGCCCTTCGGTGTGCCCCGCGGTGGGATCGACGAACAGACCGGGGAGAATCTCCGCCGCCCCATCATGCAAGACAAGGTCCAGTTCGAGCAGAGGCTCCCAGTGGCGCCTCAGGTAGCTCTTGCGTTCACGCTCGTTGGGGTCTCGAGCCGTATCGAGATTCGTGCGCTGCAGGTGGTGACGCGCGCGAGGAAACGTCGGCGTCGGTGCGCCGTCGGCGCCGCGGCATGTAACCCCTCCCGCGTGATCGAAGTGGAGATGGGTCAGGACGACGTCCGTGATGCTCTCCGGCGCCACGCCGGCCGCCCTCAGCGCTCCGACGACACCGGGCACCGGCGGAGTGTCGACGTCGTAGAGACCCTGCTCCTTCTCTGACCACAAGTTTCCGCTGCCCGTATCAACGAGCACCTTCCTGCCGTCGCCCTCGAGCAGGACAACCCGCAGTTCGAGCTCAATACGGTGAGCGTCGTCAGCCGAGTGCTCCCGTTGCCATAGGGCACGCGGCACGTTGCCGAACATGGCGCCGCCATCGAGCCGAAAGCGACCGGTCGAGAGCGCACGAGTCTCCCAGGGGCCAGCCTTCATCCCTCCGTCTCCAACGGCGGAAACTGCTGCCCGATATCCTCGAGGATGTGGGGAATGGCCGCCGCCAGCCCCATGGTGCCGATGGCACAGCCGGCCGCGAATTGGTGCCCCCCGCCCCCATGGCGTTTCGCGACGCGACAGACATCCACGGTGCCGGACGAGCGCATGCTCACCTTCGTTCGCGTCTTCGAGATTTCCATGAAGAAGGCCCCTACCTCTACCCCCTTCACGCGGAGGAAATGATTGACGATCTCAAACGCATCCCGCGGCGCGGTGTCATGGGTCCGCAGGAAGTCCAGATCGACCGATGTCCACACAAGCCGTCCGTCGTGCTCGAGATTCAATCGCGTCATGAGCAGACCGAGGAAGTGCATTTTCCCGTGCGGGACCTGACAGTGGGTCTGGCGCCAGACAGCGTGGGGATCGACGCCGGCAGAGAGAAGCTCCGCTGCCATCCGGTGCGCCTGCGGCGACGTCGCGCTGTACGCGAACCCCCCGGTATCCGAGACCAGGCCCACGTAGAGCGGAACAGCGAGGTGCCGGTCAATACGGGCCCCCATGTGGCGCAAGAGGTCGTAAGCGATCTCGGCGGAGGAGGAAACTTCAGTCGTGATCAGGGGCAGATCGAAAAGGTCGTTGTCATAGACATGGTGGTCGATGACGATCTTCGTTCCCCCTGAGCGCCTGATGGGGTCCAGCATCTTCCCGAGGCGTTCGGAACCGCCGATGTCTGTTGCCACGACGGCATCAGCCTCGAGAACGCGCTTTTCGTGACGCGCGCCGTTGTAGACCTGGAACTCGCCTCGCTCGTACAGCCAGCGCAAGTCGTGGGGAACAGACGAACAGTTGATGACCATCGCCTCCTTGCCACGACGACGCAGATGGCGGCAGAGGGCGATAGCTGAACCCAGGCCATCCCCATCCGGAGTGACGTGGGTGGTCAGGACAACGGATCCGGCCTCCTCCAATCGCCGTGCGATGCTCTCCCGCGCAGCGGCGATGTCGTCATGAGCGGACGCCGCGTCCTCGGTCATCTCAGCCGAGGAGGGACTCGATCCTGTCGCGGATCTTGTCGGGTGAGTTACCGGTGATCTGATCGACCTTCTGGCCATCCTTGAAGAACAGGATGGTGGGGACGCTCATGACACCGTACTGCGTCGCCAGGTCCGGGCTCTGATCGACGTCGACCTTGCCGATGAGAACGCGGCTGTCGTATTCCTCCGCCATCTTGTCGATGGACGGCGCGAGAGCCTGACAGGGCCCGCACCACGTGGCGCCGAAGTCGACGACGGCAACACCCTGTCCACCGGTCACCTCGGCATCGAAAACAACTTTGTTGATCTCTTTCGCGGCACCCA
>JABSRK010000027.1 GCA_013213915.1 Planctomycetota bacterium | reverse complement strand
GGGATGCCGCCTGTCCCCGACGACGTCGTGAGCGCCAGCGCCGTCGCCGCCGGAACCAGGTCGAACCACCCCGCCTTCGGCTCCGTCCCGTCGCCACGCGCGATGAGGATACTGAAGTCGGCCAGGCTGCCTCGTAGAGGGGGCGCCCCTTCTACCAGGACGACCTCTACACCGTGCATGTGCTCGACGGTGGTGGCGTAGGCGGCTGCGGAGTGCTCTCGGGTCGTCTTGAGCCACCACACGGGGTCGGCACCGGCGCGGCTGAAAGCCTCGGTGTCCTTGCCTTTGGTGAGGATGACGGACTCGTCCGTGACCACTTCCATGGGGCCGTCGAAGGCCAGACACCCGCAGGGGAGGCCCGTCCGCGCGCAACGATAGTCATCCGTCGCTGTCGAGATCTTCAGCGCTCCTACGCGGAAGCGGAGCTTCCGCCGCTCGATGATCGCGCACGCCAGGGTGGTCTTTCCGGTGTTCGACCCGGAACCAGCCACGGCGATGACGAAGGGAGAGGACGCGCTCATGCCTCCAGCGTATCAAGCTTCCCGCATCGTCTTGGGGTAGGCGCCCCCGACTTGCGCAGCCACCCACGGTGGGCGACCATCACGCAGTGATGCTGCAGCCCGATCATCCGCTCCCGCCCTACCGTTACGTTCCGGGACAGAATCCGCATCCGATCAAGCATCCGGACGGCCACGCCTACGGTCGTCCCGAGCCCGAGCCGGACTGGCCCGACGACGGCGCGTGGGCGTCGTGCGAACTGCACCGCCATGCATTGGACCTCTTCAACCACGCATACTGGTGGGAAGCGCACGAGGCCTGGGAGGTGCTGTGGCACCTCGCGCCCGCGGAATCGCCGGAACGCAAGGCGCTGTCGGGACTCATCCAGGGCTCCGCGTACCGTCTCAAACGTGCGATCGGCAACGACCGCGCCGCCACCACCCTGCTGGAGAAGGCGCGCGCCAACCTGGCGGCCGCGGCGTCCTGCGGGCGCACGGTCCTCGCCGTCGACTGCAGCGCTCTGGCCAGGAGTCTCGACCGGGATGAGGAGCCCCTGATCCGCCTGGCGGACGCACGCGACACATGACGTCGAAGGATTGCGGGTGCGTACGGTCTTTCCTGAAGTCGCACGGTACGCAACAAGAGGGCCGGGGGGCCCCTCGTGCAGGCGCAACGAGCCCCGCTGAGTTTTGCACACTACGGATTCGGGCCCCTGGCTAAGATCTGAGGTCATCCTGCCTACCCGCGACCACAGGCAGCGGACCAACCATGCACATCGATCTGACAGGGAAGACCATCCTGGTCACCGGGGCGAGCCGGGGCATCGGACGGTCGCTGGCCGAGGGGCTGGCCGGAGCAGGGGCCACCGTCGCTGCGCATTTCAACCAGAGCCGCACCGCCGCCGAAGGCCTCGCCGACACTCTCGGGCACGACGCCCGCGCCTTCCAGGCCGATCTCGCCCGAGCGGCATCGTGTGAGCACCTCTTCGACACGGTCGTCGAGACCTATGGGCGCCTCGACGTGCTCGTCAACAACGCCGGCATCTCGCCCAAGATTCCCTTCGACGCAGCGGCTGACGAATGGCGCAAGGGCTGGGACCTGACGATGGCGGTCAACCTGCGCGCCGTTGCGTCGTTGAGCCGCCTGGCGGTCCGTCATTTCCAGCAACATGGCGGCGGACGGATCATCAACGTCGCCTCGCGGTCGGCCTTCCGGGGCGACACGCCCGAATACATGGCCTACGCGGCGTCGAAGGGGGGCGTGGTGGCCCTCACACGCAGCATCGCGCGCGCCTTCGGCAAGGAGGGTGTTTGCGCCTTCGTGCTCGCCCCCGGTTTCGTCCGCACCGAGATGGCCCAGGAGTTCATCGACGAATACGGCGAGGACCATGTCGTCGGTGATCTGGCTCTCGACCGCCTCACGGAACCCGCCGATCTGACTCCCCTCGTCGTCCTGCTCGCCAGCGGTCTGGTCGACCACGCCACCGGCGCCACGTTCGATGTCAACGCCGGCAGCTACGTGCACTGATCAGCGAGCAGGCTGGACAAGCCCTGCCAGTAAGATGCCCACCATGCAAACCTTCGCCCCGTGGCGGATCGTGGCCCTCCTTCTTGCCAGCGTCGCCGTCGCTCTGCCGCAGAGCGAGCCGTCAACCAAGCCGCCCGGACCTGCCGGGGACGCGCGGCGCTGGTCGTCCTGGCGCGGCCCGCTCGGCACCGGCAGCGCGGCGTCGGGGAGCCCGCCGACGCAGTGGGCGGAGGAGACGGAGCAGAGCGCAGCAAGGAACATCGCCTGGAAGGTCAAGGTCCCCGGCCTCGGCATCTCTTCACCGATCGTGTGGCAGGACCGGATCTACCTCACCACCGCAATCGAGACGAGTCGCCCGGGCAAGGCCGGCGATGATCTCCCGCCGCAAGACCATCGCTCAGCGCCCCGAGCGAGCGTGGTCCACGAGTTTGCGGTTGTCTGCCTGAACCGCGGCGACGGCAGCCTGATCTGGCAGAAGAAGCTGGTAGAGGGTGTGCCGCACGAGGGTGGTCACCTGACAAACAGCCATGCGTCTGGCTCCCCCGTCACCGACGGCGAGTACATCTACGCGAGCTTCGGTTCCCGCGGCCTGTACTGCCTGAACCGGGCCGGAGAGGTCGTCTGGTCCAAGAAGCTCGGAGTGATGCGGACGCGGAGACAGTACGGCGAAGGCAGCTCGCCGGCGCTCTACGGTGACCGATTGATCGTCAACTGGGACCACGAAGGCGACTCGTTCCTCGTGATCCTCGACAAGCGCACCGGAAAGGAGCTGTGGCGGCAGCCCCGCGAAGAGGTGACGAGCTGGTCGACGCCGATCGTGGTCCAGGTTCGCGGCCGCCCGCAGATCGTCGTCAACGCCACCGCTGCGTCGCGGGGCTACGACCTGAAGAGCGGCGAGGTGATCTGGTCCCTCTCCGGGATGACGGTGAACTGCATCCCGATCCCGATCCACGCCGATGGTGTGGTCTACCTGATGAGTGGTTACCGGGGCCAGATGCTGCAGGCCGTGCAGCTCGAGGACGCGAGGGGCGACCTCGAAGGCAGTCGACACGTCTTGTGGACCCACCGGCGCAACACGTCGTACGTTCCGTCGGGAGCCCTCTACCATGGTCGCCTCTACTTCCTCAGGGGCAACAACGCCGTCCTCTCCTGCCTCGACTCGAAGACCGGAGAGGTCCTCTATGAGGGGCAGCGCCTGCACGGCCTGCGCACGATCTACGCCTCGCCGGTCTGCGCCGACGGCCGCATCTACGTCACGTCTCGAGACGGAGTGACCATGGTGATCGGCCATGGACCGACGTTCAAACAGCTGACGGTCAATCGGCTTGACGACGCCATCGACGCCTCCATGGCGATCGTCGGTGACGAGATCTACGTGCGCGGGCGGCGACACATGTACTGCATTGCTGAACGCCGCCCTGCGCAGGTCAGGCCCTCCGAAGGCGAGCACAAGGCCAGGGAGAGGGACTCCGGCAAGGCCGAAGAGCCGGCGGGCCAACACGCCGTCGGACCGTTCTCCTACCGACGCACCGGCTCGCTCGGCGCCGCCGCGGACCGCACGGCGTCGATCTCGATCGGCGACGTGGACTCCGATGGCGACCTGGACCTCGTCGTCGCCAACGGACGCCACTGGGCAGGCCAGAACAAAATATTCCTGAACGACGGCAAGGGCACGTTCGGGGACGAGCACAAACTCAGTTCCGATCTATCGACGACGTATGCCGCGGCGCTCGCCGACCTGGACGGGGACGGCGATCTGGATGCCGTCGTTGGGAACGACCGCGCTCCGAGCTACGTGTTCATGAACAACGGCAAGGGCCGGTTCGTCAGGGGGCCGCAAGTCGGCAAGATCTCGAATACGCGCAGCGTCACGCTGGCGGACCTGGACGGCCAGCACGGAATCGATGTGATCCTGACGAACCGCAGGGAAGCCAACCTGATCTGCTTCAACGACGGAGAGGGCGGGTTTGGTCGGCAGAGCACCTTCGGGTCCAGGACCGATGCGACCATCAACGTGGCCACGGGTGACGTCGATGGCGATGGCGATCTCGATATCGCCGTCGCCAACCGCAACGGCCAGCAGAACCACGTCTATCTCAACGATGGGAAGGGCGGGTTTTCCAGATCGGTTCCCTACGGAACGGGGTCCGACGCAACACGCGGCGTCGCCCTCGCCGACATCGATGGAGACGGACACCTGGACATTCTCAACGCGAACATCGGACAACCCAATGCGGTGTACTTCGGCAACGGGTCCGGCCGATTCGATCGCTCAATCACGTTCGGTGGGGACAGCCAGAGCTACGCGTTGGCGCCGTCCGACATGAACGGCGATGGGCGCATCGACATCGTGGTCGCCAACGTGAGGGGGCCGAATGCCATCTACCTGCAGAGCGCCGACCGCAGCTTCCGGAAGATCCCGTTCGGGGCCTCCGACGGCATGACCTACGGCCTCGTGGTGGCGGACTGGAACGGGGATGGTCACCCCGAGATCGCGACCGCGAACTCCGACGGCCAGAACAACCTGTACCAGTGGGTCCGCCGCTAGCAGCGACGCGCTCCTTCTTCCGCAGCGGCTGGTGCGCTACCGGTGCTTCAGGTAGCTCTCGGCGATCACCTCCCCCAGCGCGACGATCCCTGACGTCGTGATCACGATTTTCTTCTCCTGCTTCGGCAGATCGAAGGCCTTCGTGTGGATCAGGTCGTCGTCAGCGTCGGCCACCTTCTCGAGGGCGGAGGTGACATCGATGCTGTTGACACGCTCGTCGTCCGTCGGGGGCGGCTGGCTGACGAACCAGCGAAGATCGTCCCGGCCCAGGTCCATGCGGCTCTGCGCGATCAACGCTGCGAGGCGCGCGGGCGCCTTCTGGCGGTACGGGGAAAACGACATGTCGTTTTCCCCCAGGTGATAGAAGATCCCTGCCAGTTCGACATCGTGTCCCTTGTCGGCTAGTTCCTGGATAGCGCTCCGCACGAACGCGAGAAACCGCGGGTAGATGTTGCGTGACTTCGCCATGCTCCCCTCGGGCGTCCAGTCGATGACCTGTGTCCCACTGTGGGTGAACTTGGCGATGGCGATGTTGTCCCGGAGCTTCGCCTCGAGCGTCGCACCGAAGCTGATCTCTGGTCCGAAGGTGTCGTAGTAGCCCGCGGGCCCCAGGGGCTCCCAGCCATCCGAAACCTTGTAGCCACCCCCCAGGCTGTACCGGTAGGCGATGCGGTGATTGTCTTTGCGCAGCCCGGTCTTTCCCTTCAGCTTCCCGAGCTCCTGAATGAACGCGCGTTCGCCTTCCATGTTGCGGTGCCCGGCGAGGACGAACAGCTTGACCTTGCTGCCCTGGGCATAGGGCCACTTGCGGAGCTTGCGCGCCACCTTGGGTGACTTGCCGATGCTGTCCAGGTAGGCATCCGCGTAGTTGACGCCATGCTCCAGCTGGCCGAGGGTCCCGTAGTGGTAGTGCAGGCCGACGCCGCCGCCGATCTCCACGCCGACGTGGGAGGTGGGGATGTACTGGGCCAGCGAGTCTGCGCGGCAGACCTCCTTTTGTCCCAGGCTGATGGCATACATGCGAGGTCTCAGGTCCATCCCCCAGATCGTCTTCGTGCACAACTCACCGATGTAGAACTTCAGGTCCGGGGTGGCCAGATCCCGACGCCACCGGGCGAGGAAGTTCTTCAGGTTCTTCCCGTAGTTGGGCATGTAGCCTTCCTCGAACATGTCGTTCTCTCCCTGGTGCCACATGAAGCCCTCGATCCGGTAGCGGATCTTGCGGCGATCCAGGTCGGCGAGCGCGGAGCGGACCCACTTCAGGGTGAGGGGATACATCTCGAACCCGCTCGGATCGTCCGGGTTCCAGTCCCCCCCCAGGTGCGTGCCGCCCGCGGCGCACTTGATGATGGCGATCGGCGCCTTGATGTGGCGGGTGACCCGCCGCGCGAAGCTCAGCTCCGGACCGACCACGTTGTTCACGGGCTGCAGGGCAACCCAGCCGTCGGACTGGGTCTTGTTCTCCCTTCCCAGGCAATAGGAGAACCTCACCTTCGGCTGTGGCGTCTCCAATCCGGCGAACGGCGGGAAGCGCCGAATGTCCTTCACCTTGGAGTCGGACCCCACCATGTTGGACTGCCCGGCAAAGAGAAACACACGCACGGTCTTGTCGTCTTCCTGCGCGACCAGGGAACCGGCGCAAAGGGACGTGAGAAGAACCGCACACAGGCGCGTCGAGATTGAAGTCAACATGTTCACTCCGGATCACCTCTCTTGCTTGAACGACGCGACCATCCCCCGGCCAACAGGAACAGCGCCTGTCGCGGGCTACGGCGGACCATGATATACACCATGAACATCATGACCACGAAACGACTGATCCCCCTCTTCTTGATGGTGGCCGCAGCCGCCTGTAGTTCCGTGCAGCCCGGATTGACACCGATCTTCAACGGCCGGGACCTGACCGGCTGGAAGACCCCCAGGTATCCGGAATGCTGGATCGCCAAGGGCGGGATCCTGACCGTGACCAACAACGCCGAACGCAAGGGTGAGAACCTGAACACCGTCAAGAGCTACCGGGACTTTGTCTGTCAGGTGGACTTCAAGTTCGGCCAGGGCACCGTGGATTCGGGGATCTTCATGCGTAACGACCGCGACCAGATCCAGATCGGAATCTCCGGGAGCCTCAAACGCGACATGACGGCATCGCCGTACATCCCCGGCAAGGGCTATCCCGTCGAAGCGCAGGGGGTCAAGAAGCTGCTCAATCTCGACGACTGGAACACCCTGCGCATCCGCGCCGTGGGCAAGACCTACACGACCTGGCTCAATGGCGTGGAGGTCATGAACTACACCTCTGACAGCGCCATCGAAGAGGGGCCACTGGGCATTCAGCTGCACGGCGGTCGGAAGATGACCATCCAGTACCGGAACATGGCCGTCACCGAGTTGATCCCCGACAAGTAGGCAGACGGGTCACCACGCTCACCGGCCCATCCTCGCCTGAGCCCGCGCGAAGGGACCGCACGTACTGGGGACGGTCAGAATCGGTACTGCGGGATCTTGAGGAGTTCACCGCCCTTGAGAGCCGACTGGTGGGCCACGATGCCGGGGACCGTCATGTTCAGAGCCTGCGCCACGTCGATCGACGGTTTGCGCTCCTCGATGATCGAGAGCACGAACTCGTGCCCGAGGTAGCCGTGTGAGCCGCCGTGCCCTCCCGGCTGCACGCCCGCGGGCAGGGGCGGCTTCCCTGTATCGGGAAGCTGCTTCTCGATCCCCTGGTAGCGCGTGCCCGTCACGGAACCCCGCTGTCCGCGAACGCGGCCCACCTCCCCCTCGTGACCGGGACTGTCCCAGCTCACGGCCATGCGCGCCGCACCGCCTTCCGCGGTGCGGAAGAGCGCGATCTCGGTGCCGAAGGCGTTCTTGTACCGGTTGTTCACCGGCTGCAATTCCGGGCGGTGGCTCGGCATCCCCATGCACGAGACCTCCGTGAAGCTCCTCCCGGTCACGCCGACGTAGTACGCGTTGGAATGCGTCGGATACCACTGGGGTGGCAGGCCGATGCGCCAGTCCCTGTACGACGCCAGCGCCGAGCAGGCGTTGTGGTAGTACTCGCCCTCGCTGTAGACGAGCTTGCCGAGCGCGCCGGCCGCGAACAGCGTCCGCATCGCGTACAAATCGGGTCGATAGCAGGACGTCTCGAACATCATGTAGTTGAGACCGGACGTCTTGACCGCCTCCAACAGCCGATCCGCCTGTTCGAGGTTCTCGAACACGGCGGGCACGGCGCACGCTACGTGCTTTCCGTGCTTCAGCACCTCGATCGAGTGTCGCGCATGGCTCGGCGCATCCGTCGCGACGAAGATGGCCTCGATCGCATCGTCCTTGACCATCTCCTCCAATGACGCGTAGGTCTTCGTGCACTTGCACGCCTGCGCCAGAGCCTTGCAGCGGTCCGGGAACAGATCGCTGACGGCGACGACCTCGACGTTCGGATGATGCTGCAGCGAGAACTGCGCCCCGAACTTGCAAACCCCGAACCCGACGATGCCGACGCGGATCCTGCGCGTCGAGGTGGGATCCCAGACCGCCGCTCTCGCGCTCGACGCCCCGATCGCGGCCACCCCCAGACTGGCGTGCTTCAGAAATGTCCGTCGCGAAGTCTGACTGAACATCACGAGACCCTCCGAGAAATAAACCGGCACCCTAGCACCGACGTGGCCCTTGCCCTGCGTCGGGCGTCGTGCGGGTGTCGTGTCTGGCGCTGTTTGGACGTCATTGGCAAGACTCCCCCGTGTGTGCCTGCTCGCCAATTGACGGCGACCAGGTGGTTCATAGGTTCGCATAATGAACCAGAGGGGGGAGGAGCGCGGCGCCAGGAGAATCCTGGTTCACCGGCGCCGGGGTGGGTGTCCGACTCGCGGGATCTCGACGAGGACGGAGCTCCGGTCTACGGTCGAGGATCCTCTACGATCTGAACGCGGATAGGGTTCTCGGGACCCAAAGGTGAGAGAAGAGCGAACGCAGAGGAAAGGCGAGGAGCGAACGATGCAGAAACGAAGCACATCTCAATCGGCCCTGAGCTTCGCCTTCGGGGCGATGATGTGGCTCGCGCTGTCAGCGACCGCAGCCGCCCAACTTCCCGACCCCGACGGGAAATCCGCGGACATGAGCAAGCCCGTTCAGGTCTACATCCTGCTCGGCCAGTCCAACATGCTGGGCTTCGGCAAGATCAAGGGCGGCGACGGCTCGCTCGAACACGCGGTGAAAGAGAAGGGCCTCTACCCGTACCTGATCGACAGCGCGGGCAAGTGGACCGGGCGCAAGGATGTCCGCAACGTGCGCGTCATGGGGAGCGGGACCGGCGCCATGAGGCGCTTCAACAACGAGTGGATGACCATCACAGGTGGCAAGATCGGCCCGGAGATCGGTATCGGTCATCACGTGGGGGAAGCCACCGACGCACCGGTGATGATCCTCAAGAGTTGCATCGGCAATCGCGCCCTGGGCTGGGACTTGCTGCCGCCGGGCAGCGACGGCTTCGAGTTCACGGACGGCAAGGGCGTCACCTGGGTCCATCCGGGATACAAGGGATCGCCTGAGCGATGGAAGAAGGGCACCGAGCCGAAGAAGATCGGCTGGTACGCCGGCATGCAGTACGACGGCGACATTGCCAGGGCGAAGCAGGTGCTGGCCGAACTCGACAAGCACTATCCCGGCGCGAAGAAATACAAGGTCGCTGGCTTCTTCTGGTGGCAGGGTGATCGGGACAGCCGAAGTGCTGCGCTTGCCAGCCGATACGAGAAGAACCTCGTGCATCTCATCAAGCAGCTTCGCGAGGAATTCAATGCCCCCGACGCGAACTTCGTCTGTGCCGCGCTCGGCCAGACCAAGAAGGGCGCCACCGACAATGGCGGCAGGCTCCTCGACGCCATGCTGGCGGTTCGCGGCAAGTCCGGCAAGTACCCGGAGTTCAAGGGCAACGTCGCCACCGTCTACACTCACCCGCTGTCCAAGGGGGGCGGCTCCGGCGGCCACTACGGCGGCAACGCGGAGACCTACATGAACGTCGGAGAAGCCATGGGCAAGGCGATGGTCAAGCTGCTCAAGGGCAAGTGAGAACCTGCACATCTGCCGACGATCGCGGGCGATGCGACATGATGAAAAAGATCGAACTCAACCCTCCTTCGACCCTGTCCGCGGCAGTCCTGGCACTGCTCTTCCTGTTGATCGGCTGCACCACCTCCGGTGAGCCCGCCTCGGCGGGCGATCTGGAGTGGTTCAATCTCCGTCCCGAGGTTGAGAAGGCCTACGGTTACAGCCACGCCGTGCGGATCGGAGACGACATCAAGATCGCCGGTGCGGTCAGCATGGACGACGCCGGCAACCCGTCCGCTCCCGGTGATCTGCTGCAGCAGATGAAGAACTGCTACGCCGATCTGGCGAAGGTCTTGAAGCACTACGGGTGCACGTTCGAGGACGTGGTAGTCGAGAACGTCTTCACGACGGACATGGCAACGTTCATCAAGAACGCCGGGTACCGCAGCGAGATCTATACCAAGCGGTTCCCGACCGGATCCTGGCTCGAGGTCAAGGGACTGGCCTTGCCGGGGCTCCTGATCGAGATCGAACTGGAAGTGCACAAGACGCGGTGACGACATCCGTGCTGTCAGCCGCATTAACCGGAGAGCTCTTCGACGACGCTGCGGGGAGCCAGGGGCATCGAGGCGAGCGCCACCTCAAGACGCCCATCTGCCGACGGTTGCAAGCGATGCCGCAGGCCCCAATACGCAAGAAGGCCACCGCATCTGCGATGGCCTTCGAGTTAGTAAGAGGGTTCGCCTCGAACTGACTCCCCGGGTAGGACTTGAACCTACAACCAAGCGGTTAACAGCCGCCTACTCTACCATTGAGCTACCGGGGACTATCCGGACTCATCGTCCGGATACGTGGGGGGATTGTAGAGGGATCGCTTGGGGGCTCAAGGGGACGAGGCCGGCGCGGCGCGTGCGATGGAGCCGCGGCGAGCAAAACCCGGAAAGAGGCCGATGCCCAAGGGGTTCTGTAGGATGTAGGGGCAGCAAGCGTCTGCGCGATACCACGCGCCGGGAAGGCGGTTTCCCGCGCGTATGAACCAGTACTGATGCGGAAGACCTGACCAATGCGGAAGATGCGCACCCTCGTCACGCTGTTCCTGATCTCCCTCGCCGCCCGCGCCCAGGAGGGTGCGCTGTCCCTCGAACAGCTGAAGAGCTTCGAGGAACGACTGGCGAAGCTGACCGAGAAGGTGGTCCCGGCCACTGTCGGGCTGCGCATCGGCGCGGCGGGCGGCAGCGGAGTGATCGTCACCAAAGACGGCTATGTCCTCACGGCAGCCCACGTGTTCGGACGGCCGGGGTTGAACGTCACCATGACGCTCTACGACGGCCGCATCGTGGAAGGGAAAACCCTCGGGCGCATGGCGGATGACGACTACGGCCTCGTGAAACTCGACGGCAATGGCCCCTGGCCGTTCGTCGAGATGGGGCACAGCAGATCCTTGAAGAAAGGCCAGTTGTGCATCGCCACCGGTCACCCCGGCGGGGTGGAGCCCGGACGCTCGGCACCGCTTCGCCTCGGCACGATCCTGAGCACCCGCGGCCAGTGGGTCCGCACTGACGCCATCGTCGACCGCGGCGACTCGGGCGGCCCCCTGTTGGACCTGGAGGGACGGGTGATCGGCATCCACAGCCGCATCGGCTCGCGGACGACCCAGAACATGCACATCCCGGTCGACCACTACCGGCGAGAGTGGAAGCGCCTCGTCGCGAGCGAAGACTGGGCAGACCCGGCGACCGCGCGCTGGCACGACGGCCCGGTCCTTGGCGTCCGTGGCCTCCCCCGTCGCGGCCGGAGCGGCAGCCGCCTCGAGAGCGTGTACGACGGGCTCCCCGCTCAAAAAGCCGGCCTGGAACCCGACGATTACGTCGTCGGTATCGACGGCGTGAAGGTCGATGGCTGGCAGGATCTCTCCGACGAGATCCAGAAGAAGAAAGCCGATCAGGAAGTCGAGATCGAGATCCGACGCGGCTCCCGCAGCCTGAAATTCCTGATCACGCTCGCCTCGCGCCCGAAACGCGCACAGAGACAACGGTCGCAACCTGCGGGTGAGATGCCCGTGGTCGAAGACGACGACCCCGGCGATATATCTTTCGTCGGCCGCGACGACATTGACAAGGCCTTCGCCCCCGTCAGTAAAGACGTGGACGACAGCGTCGTGCTCGTCGAGAGCGGCACCCGCAAGAAGGTCCTCGGCACCGTCCTTACCAAGGACGGTTGGATCGTATCCAAGCTGTCGGAAATCGAAGGTGAAGAAATCACCTGCACGTTCGAGGACGGTGAGGAGCTGGCCGCGACGGTCGCATCGAAGAACACCGAATACGACCTGGCGTTTCTGAAGGTCGACGCCAAAGGCCTCATCCCGATCAGGCTTGCCGACCAAACAGCGTGGAAGCGGGGCCAGTGGGTCGTCGCGGCGGGACGAGATGACGAGCCGATCAATGTCGGTGTCGTGAGCGTCCTCCCCCGACGGCTCAATTACCGCGGCTACCTCGGCATCCGTCCCGAGGCACACCCGGATGGTGTGAAGATCAGTGAGGTGGTCCGCGACACCGCCGCCGCGGAGGCCAAGCTGAAGAACGGCGACGTGATCACCGAGGTCAATGGTGTCCGCGTGAAGAACCCTGAGGACTTCCGCGCCCAGATGGCATCCAAGGACCCGGGCACCAGGGTCCGCTTCAGCGTCCGGCGCGGCGACGAGAGACTCAAGCTCGAAGCGACGCTGCGCCTGCGCCCCGAGGACGTACGCTCAGCCGCCGGGTCGCAGAGAGACTCCGGCCGGAACTCGCGCAACAACGGCCGTCGTAGCTGGGGCGGCCGTCGTTCGTTCGGCGGTAGCCGCCTCAGCGCCAAGCGCGCCGGATTCAAGACCGTGGTCCAGCACGACGTCGTCATGAACGCCGCCGACTGCGGCGGTCCGCTTCTCAACGCCAGCGGCCAGTGCATCGCGATCAACATCGCCCGCGCCGCACGCTACTGCACCTATGCGGTGCCCGCCCCGCTCGTGAAGACGCTGCTCGACGAGATCCGGAACAAGTAGGGGCGCGCCGGAAGTTCACCCTCGCGGCGCCGGCCAGCGCGGCAGCTCCTCGCACAGCACACGCCAGACGTCTTCGACAACCCGACCCATGCGGTCCTTTGCGGGACGGGTCCCCGCACCGAGATGCGCGGTCAACGAGGCGCGGGGATGCCCGAGCAGGGGATGGTCGTGGGGCACCGGCTCCGGGTCGTGAACGTCGCAGATGACGCGGGCATCGGGGTGGGCGTCGAGCCACCCACGCACCGCCATGGGATCGACGACGAAGCCACGGGCTGCGTTGACCAACACCGCATCTTGCTTCATCCGTTCGAGCGCGCCCGCGTCGACGAGGCCGTGGTTCTCGTGGCGGCCGTCCACGTGGATGGTGACGATGTCCGCCGCCGCCAGCAGCGTGTCGCGGTCGACCGGCTCAGCCCCCTCTCGCTCTCCCTCCGGGATGTCACGCAGATCGTGGTAGAGGACCCCCATGGAGAACCCGCGTCCGGCCCGGGCGATCTTGCTCCCGACGCGGCCGAGCCCCCACACCCCCAGGGTCATCCCGGCCAGCTCACGGTCACCCAGGTGGTCATTTCGGGCTTCGACCCACTCCGCCTTCGTCAGCTCCCCCGTGAGGAGGGGCCGGGGGCGCAGGACATCCAGCAGCAGCCCGAACACCAGCTCGGCTACGGTCGATGCGTTGGCCTCGGGCGTGTACACGACCTCGATCCCACGCGCCCGGCACGCCTTGACGTCGATGCTGTCAAGGCCGACGCCGGCGCGGCCGACGACGCGGAGGTTCGGGGCGAGATCGAGCAGCGCGGCGTCGACACGCACGTACGTCCGCACGACGAGGGCAGAGGCGCGGGCGAGGGATTCGGTCCAGCGATCTCCATCCTCGGGTCCGACCGAGACGATCTCGGCCCGCTCCGCGAGCCAACTCCGTGGCCCGACGGCGAGGTTCTCAGCGTCAACAATGAGCGGACGATTCATGCTGCGCGCCGATTCTATGCGCTATCGGACCGGCCGCGAAATCACGTGGTAGCCTGCGCCCATGAGCGAGCCCGCAACCGTGAAGGAAGGCGACCCGGTCCAGATCCACTTCGAGGGTCGGCTGCCAGACGGCACCGTTTTCGAAACCTCGGAGGGCGGGGACCCCCTCTCCTGCGTCGC
Organism: Planctomycetota bacterium; assembly: GCA_013213915.1. Lineage (GTDB taxonomy): Bacteria > Planctomycetota. The sequence continues at coordinate 4,780 of JABSRK010000027.1, read as the reverse complement.
CGGCGGCGACGAGATCCTGCGTGGCGTCAGCCAGGCCGTCATCGGCATGACCGCCAACGACACCAAGGACGTCGAACTGGACCCGCAAGACGGCTTCGGCGAACGACACGAGGAGCTGGTCAAGAAGGTCGATCGCGACCAGCTGCCCGAGGACGTGAAGATCGGAGACCAGCTCAGCGCACAGATCGGCGATCGCGAACTGATCGTCTGGGTGCGGGAACTCAGCGACGACCGCGCGGTCCTCGACGCCAACCACCCCCTCGCGGGAGTGACCGTGACGTTCACGATCACGCTGGTCGCGATCGCGGCGAAGGATGAGTCGCTCTCACCGGCCGAGAACCGGATCAAGACGCGTCAGGACCACGATCGGTAGCCTCGCCGCCCCCTTCGACGCCTTCGCCCTCTCCCTCCTCACCCTCGAGCGCGTCCCGCGCCACGACGACCGTCTCGGCGCGCGCACCACGCACCACGTACTTCTCGCGCTGCTCGTCCGTGTAGGTCCAGAGGAAGTCGATGGCGGTGGCGATGTCGTCGCGCAGATCGCTGCGCTTGACGATGCGGTCGATGAACCCCCTCTCCAGGAGGAACTCAGCTGTCTGAAACCCCTTCGGAAGTTCGGTCCGGAGAGTCTCTCGGATGACCCGTGGCCCCGCGAAACCGATGAGCGCACCGGGTTCGGCGAGAATCACATCACCGAGGGCGGCGAACGACGCCATGACGCCGCCCGTCGTCGGATTGGCGAGGACCGAGATGTAGAGGCCTCCAGCGTCGTGCATGCGTGCGATGGCGCCGGACGTCTTGCCCATCTGCATGAGCGACAGGGCGCCCTCGTGCATGCGCGCGCCACCCGAACACGAGATGACGATGGCGGGGATGCGTTCCGCGGTCGCCAGCTCGATCGTGCGGGCGACCTTCTCACCAACCACGGTGCCCATGGATCCGCCCATGAACGCGAAGTCGAGCGAGCACGCGGCGACAGGCTGCCCCTTGATCGTGCCCGTCCCGGCGATAGCCCCTTCTGTGAGCCCCGACTTGTCAGCCGATTTCCGGATCTTCTCCGGATACGGCTCCTTGTCGATGAAGTCGAGGCGGTCCTTCGTGAACAAGTCGTCCCAGAGCTCGACGAAAGAGCCGGCGTCGCACAGGGTCTCCAGCCTCTCGCTCGCGGCCTGATGCATGTGGTATCCGCAGTGCTCACAGACCTGATGGTTGGCTGTCAGCTCCTTCGTGAACAGGGTCTGGTTGCATTGCTTGCAATTGACCCAGAGCCCTTCGGGCATGTCACGCTTCTTGCGGAACCGGCTCCACGCCATATCAGGCCTCCGCCCCGTTCTCCGCGGGCGCCGCCGCCGCACGGATGGTCTCAATCGCCCCCTGGCGATCGGCGTGTCCGAACACCGCCGAACCCGCCACGAGCACCGTCGCCCCCGCCTCGACCACGTGTGGTGCCGTCGTCGCGTCCACACCGCCATCGACCTCGATCTCGCCCTCAAATCCCAGGTCCCTGAGCTCCTTGATGCGCGGAACGACCTCGGGGATGAACGCCTGCCCGCCGAACCCCGGAAACACCGACATGACGAGCACCATGTAGAGGCGGTCGAGCAGCGGCTTCAGGCGGTACAGCGTCGTGTCCGGGTTGATCGCAATGGACGGCTTCACGTCGAGTTCGAGGAGCTTGTCGATCACCTCGTCGGCGTCGAGCCCGGCCGCCTCGATGTGGAACGAGATCCAGTCGGCGCCCGCCTCCGCGAACGGCCCGGCGTAGAACAGCGGGTCCTCGATCATGAGATGGCAGTCCAGGATCATGTCCGTGGACCGGTTCACGCTCTTCACGAGGGGCGGCCCGAACGTGATGTTGGGGACGAAGTTCCCGTCCATGACGTCCAGGTGCAGCAGATCGGCGCCGCCCTTTTCGACATCAGCGATCTCCCCGCGGAGATTGGTGAAGTCGGCCGACAGAAGTGATGGTGCGATACGAACCACGGTCTTCTCCCCTGCCCCTACTCTAACGCAGCGAAGCCCGTAGGGCCCTCAGGCATCGGTAAGGGCCGCGATCCCCGGGAGCGTCTTGCCTTCCAGCAATTCCAGGCTCGCGCCGCCACCCGTGGAGAGGTGGGACATCTTGCTCGCGAGGCCGTAGGCGTTGACCGCCGCGGCCGAGTCTCCCCCACCGATCACGGTGGTCCCCACCGACGCAGCACAGGCCTCGCAGACCGCCCGGGTGCCGGCGGCGAAGGGGGCCATCTCGAAGACGCCCATCGGACCGTTCCACAGAACCGTACCCGCGGCCGCGACCTCGGCCGCATACGCCGCCGCGGTGTCGGGTCCGATATCCAGGGCCATCCAGCCCTCGGGGATGGTGGTAGAAACGCGGTGCTCGGCGTCTTCGTCGAAGCGATCGGCGACGACGTGGTCCGTCGGCAGCAGCACCCGGACCCCGGCCAGCTCCGCCTTTTCGAGAAGGCGCGCAGCGTAGTCGACCTTATCGCCTTCCAGCTTGGACGCGCCGATCTCCTCACCGCGCGCAGCCAGGAACGTGTACGCCATCCCGCCACCGATGAGCAGACCATCGACGCGTTCGATCAGGTTCTCGACGACGAGGATTTTGTCTGACACCTTCGCGCCGCCGAGGATCGCCACGAACGGCCGCGCCGGACCCGAGAGGATGCCTTCGAAGGCGACGAGTTCCTTCTCGACGAGTGAGCCCGCCACCGCTTCGAGATGCTCGGCCACGCCGACGACGGACGCGTGGGCGCGGTGGGACGAGCCAAACGCGTCGTTGACGAACAGGTCGCCCCATGCGGCCAGAACCTGCGCGAATCCGGCATCGTTGCTGGTCTCGCCAGGGTGGAAGCGCACGTTCTCGAGCAGGCATGCGCCGCCCGCAGGGACGGCGACGACCTTGTCCAGGTCCGTGTACAGCGGGACCTCCTGCCCGAGCAATTCAGATAGCCGAGCCGCCACCGGAGCCAGGGAGAACGCCGGATGCACCTGGCCCTTGGGACGCCCCAGGTGCGACATGATTACGGTGGCGCCTCCTCCGTCCAGAATCTGACGGATGGTGGGCAAACTCGCGCGGATGCGCGTGTCGTCGGTGATGACGGCATCCTTCAGCGGGACGTTGAGGTCAGCCCGCACAAGGACGCGGCGGCCCGTCACCTCAACGTCGCGAAGGCTCTTCTTCTGCATGGCGAGCGAAGGCTCAAGCGTTGGTCGCCTTCTCCATCAGATCGCGGCAACGGTTCGAGTAGCCCCACTCGTTGTCATACCAGGACAGGACCTTGACCAGGCTTCCTTCCATGACCATGGTCGACTGCCCGTCGATGATGCTCGAATGCGGGTTGCCGACGATGTCCGACGACACGATCGCGTCTTCTGTGTACTCGAGGATGCCCTTCATCGGACCCTCGGCGGCCGCCTTCAACGCCCCGTTGACGTCGTCCCTGGTGACCGTCTTGCCGACACGCACGACCAGGTCGGTCGCGGACCCGTCGGTGACGGGGACACGCAACGCCATGCCGTCGAGCTTCCCGTTCAGCTCCGGGATCACCTTGCCGACGGCGCGGGCGGCGCCCGTCGAGGTCGGGATGATGTTCGCCGCTGCGGCACGGGCACGACGGGGGTCCTTGTGGAGGACATCGAGGATCTTCTGGTCGTTGGTGTAGGCGTGAATCGTCGTGATGAGACCGTGCTCGATGCCAAACGTGTCGTGCAGCACCTTGGCCATCGGAGCGAGGCAATTCGTCGTGCACGACGCGTTGGAGATGATCTGGTGTCCTGGCTCCAGCGTATGATCGTTGACACCCAAGACGACGATCGCATCGATCTCGTCCTTGGGAGGGACAGTCAGCAGGACCTTCTTCGCGCCTGCGGCCAGGTGCTTGGCGCAGCCTTCGCGAGTCCGGAAGATCCCCGTCGCCTCGAGGCAGAAGTCGACGCCCAGATCGCCCCACGACAGATCGGCGGGGTCACGCTCGGCGGTGACCTTGACCTCGCGGCCGTTGACGACGATCGACCCTTCCTGAGCCTCGACCGTGCCATCGAAGCGCCCATGAACGCTGTCGTACTTCAGGAGGTACGCAAGCATGTCCGCGGCCCCCAGGTCGTTGATGCCGACGACCTCGAAGTCCGGGTCGTTTTCAAGAATGCGGAGGACGTTCCGGCCGATACGACCGAACCCGTTGATGCCGACCCGAATCGCCATGGCGGCTCCTTTGGAAGCGCGATCTGGACTGTAGAGAGCAGGCGCCGGCCTGCGCGCAAAGCGAGAACCGAGGCCCACGCAGGCGGATGCTACCAACCGCCCCATGGGCCGCCACCCTCTTGATTACCGGGTCGCTTCGCGACAGGCGCGGGCGTGCGACAATGCGCCCGTGACCGCTTCGTCCCGAGTCCGACAAGCCGTCCGGGCGACCCCCGTGGCGGCGACCGAACGGGTGGGCGTCGCCTGCAGCGGGGGGCGCGACTCCGTCGTCCTTTTGACCGCCGTAGCCGGGGTGCTCGGCCGGCGTGGTATCCCGGTGCGGGCCGTTCACGTTCATCACGGCCTGCGCGGCGCCGCATCCGACGCCGACGCCGCTCTCGTCCGGCGTACGGCCCGGCGGCTCGGACTGCCATGTTCGGTGCAGCAGGCGCCCGTCTCACAGGGGCCGGGTGTGGAAGCGCGAGCGCGGGAAGCACGCTATGCCGCGTTCACACGTGTCGCCCGGCGGCACGGCCTGACCACTCTGTTCCTCGCCCACCACGCCGATGATCAGGCCGAGACCGTCATCATGCGGGT
>JABSRK010000269.1 GCA_013213915.1 Planctomycetota bacterium | reverse complement strand
AGGTTGCTCTTCGCGCCGCTGCGAGGACGCGCGAGGATCGCGTGGATGGGGATCTTCTCCTGCACCACGTCGGGCAGAGGCGGCGCGCTCGACGTTTGCATTTTGCTCGCCGTGCGGTCCGGGTCCGATTCTCCGAACAGGTCATCCCACTTGAGTGTGAGCGCAGCGGCCGATGCGGCGACCAGGCAACCCATCAACACCACCACCTTCGTCATGACGCGTGCTCCTCGAGGTTGTCCGAACCCGACGCCACCCGGGAACCTCCAGCGGCACCCAACTCCGGAGACGAAACCCGCGTGAACGTCAACCGCAACATCCACCGACACATCCCGAGCGCCACGACGATCAGGGGGGCGAGGGCTACGGACCAGAACCGGATATCGTCCCGCTCCTTGTCAATCTCCAGCTGGTCTAGGGTGCGGTCAACAAGAGACGGCTTCCGGATCTCCACGAGGTCACTCCCGGATGTGAGGCCTTGGATGACGTTCATGAGACCGGAGCTCGCCTGGCGCGCGCTCTGCCAGGCCTGCTGCGACGCGGTGGCCTGCGCAAGGCCGATGCGTTGCGCCAGATAGAGTTCCGAACAGAAGTCGGCGTCCGCGAACACCCAGAGCTGTCCAGGCTCGAGTGACTCCTCGATCTTCGGTTCCTCCGACGGCAATGGCGGCAATGCGTCACCATTCGGGCCCTTGCGAGGCGGGCGGTCGGCTCCCTGGTCGGCTCCGTAGGTCTTGCCCGCAAAGAACGACCTGAATTCGCCGCGAACTGCGATCGCGAGGGCGTAGCTCTGACGATCCGGTGGGATTTCCGGCTCGCCCTTCTCGTAGAGCGCCAGGAAGCCGCCCTTGGCCGTGCGAACATACGAGTCCTTGTGCGTACGCAGCACGACCTCGCCTGTCGCATTGGCATGAACCGACAATTGCGATTCGTTCAGGGTCATGGGCACGGGCGTGAACATACTGACCACAGCGAGGCCCCCAAACGCCGGGTTGTCCTCGGAGATCTGCCCGGTCTTGCCGTCTTCGTCCTCCTCACGCACGAGGACGCAGGCGGGATAGCGACGTTGCTCGGACACGGGACGGAATCCCTGCGGCGTGAGCTGAACACGGTTGATCACTGCGACGCACGACTGCTCGCTCTCCACGTGCCCGGGCTGGACATTGACGCCGAAGTGGGCAAGCCATTCCGTCATTCCATGATCAAGGGGACGCATCTTGATGCGGCCTTGCTGGAGCTGAGGCTGGTAGTCCGTCATGAAGCGGTCCACCTCGATCGACGCGTAGTTGTCGAGCAGGATGGCCACGTTCGTGCCCTTCATGAGGGCCTGGTCGATTTCGAAGATCTGGCGTTCGTCAAGGCTCTCGGGTCTGTAGATGATCACCGCGTCGAGGTCGTCCGGAATCGGGTTTCCTGTCTTGAGGTCAACATCCTTGGGCGCCGACACGGCTGCCTCTAACCCAGCACGCAGAGACATCAGGGAATCGGACGCCTCCTTCGGGAACAGGCCGGTCTGCTGCAGTTGCTGGGGCGCAATTTTCTTCTCGGACATGATCCCGACGGACGCATCGGGGTTCGTCATCTTCACCAGTTTCTGGCTGATCTCGTACGGCAGGCGCCGCAGCAGGTCGGCCTCCTTGATGACGTCACGCCCGAACTGCAGCAGATTTAGGTTCTCCTCCTGATCGCCGTACGCGAAGACGAGCCACACATAGTAGGCCCCGGTGATCCGCTTCCCACCGTCGGAATCCTGGAGCTGGACAGGGGTGATCTTCCGCTCCTCGAGGTCCTTGATGAACGTCTCGGATTCATTCTCGGGAGCGATGAACTCGAACTCCACCATGTCGCTGGATGCGCTCTGAAACTCCTCCAGTCTCGTGCGCAGCACCCGTGGCACATGCGCGAGATAGCTCGGCAGAGGATCGGAGATGTAGCACTTGATCGTGCATACGTCCTCGAGCTTCGCGCTAATCCTCTTGGCGGCGTCGGCGAGCGTGTAGCGGTTGTCTTCCGTGAGGTCCCACTGGCTCTTGAACACATCGTCGATGAAGACGTTCACGACACCGACGATCAGGAACGTGAGGAGACCCGTGAGAAACCAAGTCCAAAATTTGCTGCTTCCGGTCATCGTCCTTACCTACTTGCCCTTGCGGCACTCGATCACGGTGACGTTCAGGACCAGGAACGTGGCCCCGAACAGGAGGAAGTACAGCACGTCGGAGAGCGGGACCACGCCGCGGGCCAGGTAGTTGAACCGCGCCGTGAAGCTCAGATGGTCCGTGATCGACTGGAGCCCGCTCGGAAGATTCAGGTTGGTCATGATCGTGCCCACAGCCACAACCAACGCGCAGATCAAGGCGGTCACGATGAACGCCGTCACCTGCTCGCTGAATAGCGCTCCGAAGAACAAGCCCAGGGACAGGAAGGCTCCCCCCATGAGCAGCGCGCCGATGTACGAACCCAGGATCGGGCCCCAATCGAGATTTCCGTACTCCCCGATCATGAACGGCACGAACAACGTGAGAACCAGCGCAATCACGATCATGTACATGCCGGCGAGAAACTTGCCGATCACGATCTGCCAGGCACGCACCGGATACGACAGCAGCAACTCGATCGTGCCGGACTTCAACTCATCGGGCCACAGCTTCATGGAAAGCGCGGGGATGAGAATCGCGAAGGCGGCCGGGACCAGGCTGAAGAAGTCCTTCATGTCCGCCTGGGTGAGATTCCAGAACGAGACCAGCGCCCCGTCCCGCGTGGTGCCGATGAGGAAGAACGTCCCGTTCAGGTAGAGCAGGAAGATGATGACGAAGATGTAGGCCAGCGGGCTGTTCAGGAAACTCCTGAACTCCTTCCAGCCGATGGTCAGGGCAACACCCATGGGTCAGTTCTCCTCGTCTCTGGTCAGACCGCGGAAGACGTCTTCGAGTGACGTGCGGCGCGGGGTGAGACTTACCAGCTTGATCCCCGCGCCCGTCAACGCGGTCGCGACAGCGGGCCCCGTATCCCCTTCCGGCTGCACCGACTCGAAACGTACCGCCGTGACGCCCAGCGCCTCACCGGTGGCAGTGACGCCGGCGACACCGGAGACGTTGCCGACAACTTCGGTCACGCGCGTCGTCTCACCCATCGCCTTCACATCGAACCACGTCCGAGCCGAGAAGTTGCTCCTCAGTTCCTCTGGCGTGCCGTCCGCGACGATCTCACCGACGTGGATGATCACGACACGGCCGCAGGTCGCCTCGACCTCGGGGAGGATGTGGCTGCACAGGATCACCGTACGGTCCTCGCCGATCTCGCGAATGAGACTCCGCACGTCCACGACCTGGTTCGGATCGAGCCCCACCGTGGGCTCGTCGAGAATGAGGATCTCGGGCTCGTGAAGCAGCGCCTGAGCAATCCCTACACGCTGGCGGTAGCCCTTCGAGAGCGTGTTGACGAGCGCATCGAACTTTGGCTCCAGGCCCGTCAGACCCACAACCCGCACGATCCGGTCAGACAGATGTGCGCCGCCCATACGCCGCAGACGACCGCAGAACCGCAAGTACTCCCTGACGGTCATGTCCTCGTACAGCGGCGTGTGCTCTGGGAGGTACCCGAGGCGGCGACGTACCGCGACGGAGTCCTCCAGAACGTTGTGCCCGGCGACAACCGCCTTGCCCGACGTCGGGTTCAGAAACCCGGTGAGGATCTTCATTGTCGTGGTCTTGCCTGCGCCATTCGGGCCGAGAAATCCGAGGATCTCTCCTTTGTCCACGGCGAAGTCCACACCGCGCAGCGCGCGGAAGGCACCGTAGTTCTTGCGCAGATCCTCCACCTCGATCATGGACATGGAAGACGTCTCCAAAAAACCGAAGTTCGCCGCCGAGCCAGATACGGCGCGGCAGGCTGACTGACGTAAGGCTCGCTGGGATAGAAAAATAGGATTCCGAGACGGCGTTTCAACCGTGGAGACTGGGGGCCACGGTCGGTAGCAACCCCGAGCGGGGTCAAACTGTGATACGGAAGCCGTCCGACTCAAACTCCGGCGGGTTCGAAACCTCCGTAACCCATTCTACACAAGCAAGATCGGGGCCATCGGACAAAAACGCCCGGAGGGCCTCGATACGATCCGCCGCCCCCTCCGCCACCACCTCGACCCTTCCGTCGGGGAGATTCCGGACCCAGCCTCGCAATCCGCCCAGATCCTCTACGTGGCGACGGGTGCTCTCCCGGAACCACACGCCCTGGACGCGGCCCGCGACGACCCACTGTCGACGCGGCACCTACTCCATCTCCGCGAGGGCAAAGAGGTGATGGCCGACATTCACATCCGACGTGACGTAGACAACCCCATCGACGAGGATCGGACCGGCCACGCAGGGCTCACCCAGGTTGATCTTCTTGATCTCCTTGCCGAACTTGTCGATGACGCGGAAGAAACGGTCTCGGCCAGTCAAGAGCACCGATCCGTCCGCCGCCACACACGGCGGCGTGAGCTTGTGGTCCGCCTCGAATTCCCAGAGCTGGTTGCCGCTCACAGCGTCGAACGCCCGGAGATAACGACCGAGAGGATAGAACACCCGTCCTTTCCAGAACGACACCGCGATCTTGTCCTCACAAGGCGCGTCATGGTCCCACCTCGTCTCACCGGTGATCAGGTCGACCGCAACCGAGTGCTTTCCTCCGGCCACGAGGAACGCAAATCCCATGGCGATGGTCGGAGTGCAATGCGTCGTGCCCGGCAGGTGCAACCGGCGACGCAGCTTCCCTGTCGAGTACTCGATCTCGTAGATCCGGCGGTCCTTGCACGGCGCGTAGACGTTCCCGCCGAACAGCGCGATGGTGGCGCCGACTTCGCGGCTGGTGGGACAACGCCACTTCAACTCCCCGGACTTGGGATCGAGACAGACGATGTGCCCGCGTCGCGCCTTCTGGTCCACGGTGCCAAGGACGATGCCATCCTTGCCGCCCTTGGGTGACGAGAATATCTCGGGCTTCAGGCCCTCCTCCTGCCAGGTCCACTTGGCCTCGCCGGTCTTGAAGTCCACGGCCCAGACCTGACCGATCCGATTGCCCACATAGACCATGCCGTCGTAAATCAGCGGCGAGCAGAACACGATGCCATGTCCGGCACCGCGCTGGTTCGTGCACATCACCTTCCACAGGCCCTTGCCGTCGGCAGCGTTGACGCAGTGCATGTCACCATCTTCGGTGCAGACGATGATCTTGCCGTCCGCCATGGCGGGCGTGGAGCTCTGG
>JABSRK010000268.1 GCA_013213915.1 Planctomycetota bacterium | reverse complement strand
CATGGAATTCACGCTGGTGAATCCCCTCGGCTGGTTCATGGTCTTTCCCTTCCTGTTGATGTTCTTCGTTGCGGGCGGGTTCGGCTGGTGGGCCTTGCCCCTCGGGCTGGTCGTCGCGCTGTTCCTGAACATCCTGGTAGCCGTCGCGCGGTGTCTCATCGAGACCTGGGTACGGCTGAAGTTCACCGTGGCCCGAGCCAAGAATGCCCAGGCCGTGTTCACGTTGCTTGGCTTCCTGACTCTGATGGCGGCCTTGTATCCGGCGGTCGCACCGGAACTGCCGGAGTGGGTGGGCGGCCTCTTCGCGAGCGTCCCCACGGCCGCCACCTGGCTTCCCAGCGCCCTGCCGCTGCACCTGGCGCTTCCGGATCTGGACCTGGGTGTGCGGCTCGGTGGTCTCCTGCTTCTCGCAGCGGCATCCGTGGGGCTCGTTGCCTTCGGAGCGTGGGCCACAAGCCGCTTGCTGCGGACGGGGCTCATGGCGGCCGGTGGCAGCTACCAGGGGGCACGGGTGCCGGGCCGGAGTGGCGATAGCAGGACCGTGTTCGGCGGAGCGCTGGGAAAAGACCTACGCCTGCTCTGGAGGGACCGGAGCTTCATGGTCCGTACCCTGTTCATGCCGGCGCTGATTGTCTTGGTGCAACTGGCCATCAACCCGAGGTTCCTCGAGGGCGCGGCCGAAAGCACCCAGCATGCGGCCATGCTGGCCTTCGGCATCGGTGCCTACGTCCTGTTGTTCGGCGGGTTCTCCGTCATGAGCGCCGAGGGCCACACGCTCTGGCTCCTGTACACCTTCCCGACGGGGCTGGCGGACGTGTTCCGTCGGAAGACACGGCTGTGGGCCAGCGTCAGCGCCATTTACGTCATCGGGACACTCTTGCTGCTGATCCTGCTGCGCGGCCACCTGGAATTCGACGTTGCGTGGCGGGGCGCGCTCGCTCTCGCAGGGATACTCGTCTACGCGCACATCGCGGTTGGCATCAGCGTTCTGGGATTCGACCCGGACGCCGACGAGCAGCGCGCGACGCGGCCGTCCATGACCTACCTGTACATGTTGCTGGTCTCGATCTACGGGTACGCCCTCTACGCGGCCCGGATGTGGGAGAGCATCCAACTACTGATCATCTGCGCCGTGCTCGCCTACGCGATCTGGCAGAAGGTCCGCGAGAACTTCCCCTTCATCCTCGACCCGACCGCGACGCCCCCGCGGCGTGTGACGCTGGCGGACGGTCTCGTCGCAGCCGCGATGTTCTTCGTCTTGCAGGCGCTGTTCACCGCTGCCTATGGGGCAGGCGAGGTTGGTTCCATCACGCTCGGTTTCGCGACCGCTGGACTCACGGTCGTGGTCCTCGTGGGGATCGTTCTTTCGTTGCGCGGTATCGATGGTGTCGGAGCCCGGCTCGCGGTCGGCCGCGCCACGGGGCGGTCGTCTGGCTGGGCCAAGGCGGCCTTGATCGGAGTCGTTGGCGGCGCGGCTGCAGCCGTGGTGGGGGTGGTCTACCTGATGGCTCTCCAGAATCTGCCTCAGCTCCAGTGGGTGCTCGATGCTGCGCCCCGGGCGTTCAGCAGGGGCAGTGACGACTTCATGTGGCTCGCCTTCCTTGCCGTAGTCTTCGCGCCCCTCTTCGAGGAGTTCATCTTTCGCGGGATGATCTATCGGGGGTTCCGGCACACCCTGTCGGCACCCGTTTCGATCGTCGCGAGCGCGGCGCTGTTCGCCATCGTTCACCCGGCGGTGTCCACGCTCCCGGTATTCGCCTTGGGGCTCGCCGCGGCGTTCGTATTCGAGCGAACGAAGCTCCTGATCGCACCGATCCTGGCGCACATGGTCTACAACGCCGCGGTTGTGGCCGCGCAGTCGTAAGCGTTGGCAGACCGCCGCGCCAGGGCGGCGCTCCCCATGCCGTGCGTGTATGATGCCTGCTTCCAGCAAGGAGTCCCCCCTCATGTCCACTGACCGCAGGTCCTTCATGAAGACGTCCGCCGTGGCCGCCGGAGCGGTCGCCATGGCCGCGCCCGCCGCGTTCGGACGCGGCCCCAACGACACCATCGGAGTCGGCGTCATCGGCGTTGGCGGCATGGGCAGCGCCCACTGCGGCTCGCTGATGAACATCAACAAGAACAAGCGGGAGAACCTGCAGATTCGCGCCGTGTGCGACGTCGCCAAGCCGCGGGTCGATCGCCGCGCCAAGGACTGCTCGAACAAGCAGGGCATCAAGGTCGCCGCGCATCGGTACTACCAGGATCTGCTCGAGCGCAAGGACATCGACTGCGTCTGGATCGCCAGCCCCGAGCACTGGCACGCGCAGATGGCGATCGACGCCATCGCCGCCGGCAAGGACGTCTACGTCGAGAAGCCCATGACGTACAACCTGCCGGACGCCGTGCGCCTGGTGGACGCGGCAAAGGCGAGCGATCGCGTCGTACAGGTCGGCACCCAGTACGTGACCGACCCCAAGTACCACAAGGCACACGAGCTCATCAAATCCGGAGCCATCGGCAAGCCGGTGTCGTCCGAGACCGGGTACTGCCGTAACTCGAAAACGGGCGAGTGGAACTACTACGGGATCGAGAAGGACATCGTCCCCGGCCCCAACCTGGACTGGAACGCATGGTGCGGACCCCTCGGTCCGCAGGAGTGGAACACGCTCGTCTACCACCGCTGGCGCCGCTTCTCCAAGTTCTCGACGGGCATCGTCGGCGACCTGCTGGTGCACCAGATGACGCCCCTGCTGTGGTCCATCGATCCGGGCTGGCCCAAGCGTGTCATCGCCACGGGCGTCCACAACATCGACATGGACATGGACAACTTCGACCAGGTCAACCTGACCATCGAGTTCGACAGCGGCCACACCCACGTTTGCTGGGGGTCGACCTGTAACGCGACGAGCCCTGCGCCGTTGGTTCGAGGCTACAAGGCGAACCTGCAGCTCTCGGGTAACAACTGCAACCTCGTCCCCGAGCAGATCTGGGCCGAGGACATCGACCGCCAGAAGCACAAGTTCCAGCGTGGTGCGAGCCAGGACGACCTCCGTGTCAACCTGCTGAACCGCTCCCGCGACCGTAAGGCGCCCCTCAGCCCTGTGGAGCTCGGCTACAAGATCATGATCATCGTCGACCTCGCCGCCCGCTCCATGTGGGAAGGCAAGGCCTTCGGGTACGACCAGGACACGCGCCAGGGCGTCGCTCTCTGACGTCTGGTCCCCTGACCCTCGCGCTGCAGGCCATGGCGACGCGCTTCGAGCTCGTCGTGGCCGGCAGCGGCGAACGTGACCTCCGCGCGGCGGGCGAAGAAGCCCTGGAGGAGATCGCCCGCGCCGAGCGCCTGATCTCGCCCTTCCGCAACGACAGCCAGATCGCCCACCTGCACCGACACGGCAGGGAATGGGTGGCCCTCGATCCCGAGGTGATCGGACTATTGACGCTCTGCCAGGGGCTTCGTGACGCCACCAACGGCTTCTTCGACCCCACGCTCGGACGCGGTCGTTTCGAGGTCGAGGGAGGACGTGCGCGTCTCGTGGATGCGGACACACGGCTGGATCTCGGAGCCATCGGAAAAGGATGGGCGATCGACCGTGCCGTGGAGACGCTCCGTGAGAACGGCGTGTCGTGCGCCCTCCTGCACGGGGGGACGAGCACCGTCGCCGCTATCGGATGCCCTCCCGATGCCGAAGCCTGGCGCATCTCTGTCGGGAGCGAGGGGGTCGCCCTGCTCAGAGACGGTACAGCCCTGTCCGTCTCGGCTCCCCACGGCCGTTCGAGTGAGGTGTCCCACGTGATCGATCCACGCTGCGGTGAACCGACCGCCGATCGCGACCTCGTCGCCGTCGTCGCTCCGTCCGCCGCCCATGCGGACGCGTGGTCCACGGCGCTCCTCGTCGACGGCGACCCGCCCGCGCACCTGTCATCGATGATCGTGGAGGGGGACCGCACCAGGAGCCACGATCCAGACGGGGTGTTTGTCTCTGAGTAGGATGGCCGGACCATGTCTCCTTCAGACCGCCGTGCATTCCTGCAGTCCGCCGCCGGTGTCGCCACCGCCATGGCGATCACCCCCGATGCCCTGGAGCTCGGTCCCGCCTATCGGCCGCCCCGCGCGGTGACCGTCGCCGTCATCGGCGGTGGCCCCCAGGGCCGCGAGATCCTCGCCGAGCTGGCGAAGTTCGAGGACGTGAACGTGGCCGCCGTGTGCGAGACCGACCCTCGACGCCTGCGGCGATCTGTGCGGCGGACCAAGGCCGCGAATGGTTATGCCGACTGGAAGGACATGATCGCCAAGGAGGCATCCATCCAGGGGGTGTTCGTCGCCACGCCAACGCACCTGCACAAGGACATCGCCCTCAGGCTCCTGGAAATGGGGAAGCACGTTTATTGCGAGGCCCCCATGGCGTCGTCCATCGACGACCTGCAAACGATGGCGCGGGCGGCCAAGGGAGCGAAGACCGCGTTCCAGGTCGGGCACCCGGCGCGCAGCAACCCGGTCTACAAGCTGGCGCGGTCGTTCTATCGGTCGGGCTCGATCGACGACACCGTCTCCATGCACGGGTCGTGGCACCGGAAGCTCTCGTGGCGAACGCCGACCCAGGATGCGTCCAAGGAGAAGGCGCTGAACTGGAGGCTGTACAACGCTACGTCGTCGGGGCTGCCGGGGGAGGTCGGGAGCCACCTCTACGACGCGCTCCACTGGTTCACCAAGAAGGTGCCGACGAGCGTCAAGGGCCAGGGGGCGAAGCTGCTGTACGACGACGGGCGCGAGGTTCCGGACACGGTGCTCTGCCAGTTCGGCCTGGACGGCGGCGTCAGCCTCGTCATCGAAGCGACGCTGGCGAACTCGTTCGGCAGTTCCCATGTCCTGCTGAACGGGACCATGGGCACCATCAAGCTGGCCGGCCGCCACGGCTGGCTGTTCAAGGAGGCCGACGCGCCCGTCCAGGGATGGGAGGTCTACGCCAACCGCCAACAGTTTCACGACGAGCGCGGCATCACGCTCATCGCGGATGCGACCAAGCTGGCGTCCCAGGGAAAGCTCAAGGAGGGGATCGGACTGCCCCACCCGGAGTTGTACTACTCGGTGGAGCGGTTCCTGCAATCCGTCGCCGAGGGCAAGCCGGTGGCGTGCACGGCGGAGGACGGCCTGCGTGCGGGCGCGGTCGCCATCCGCGCGCACGAGGCGACCCTGGCGAATGGCGAGGTCCCGATCGAAGCCGACCTCTTCAAGGTCTGAGGCCACGAGAACCGCAGGCATGG
>JABSRK010000267.1 GCA_013213915.1 Planctomycetota bacterium | reverse complement strand
GGGCCGCCGGCCAATCCGGGTCCATGTGCGCGAGACAGGTGTGCCGACCTGCCCGCGCGGCCAGAACCGCAAGATTCATGGCTGCCGTGGTCTTGCCGACCCCGGGTTGTCCCCCGTACAACGCGATGGTCTGAGTCAACCCGCGACCGCCCCCTTCCGAGCCCCCTGTTTCACATGGAACATAGGTCAGGTTAGGCATGCACCGACACACTGTCCACCTACGAGCCTTTGCCGTGGAAGGGTGGCAGGCCCTCGCACGCGCGCGGTCGGTCTGGGCCCTCGCTGCAGGCGCCCTGGTCTTCAGCGGGTTGTCGCTGGTCGCCGAGCTCCCCCTGCGGGAGCCAGGGCGGTTCAATCTCACCACCCTCGCGCTGATCGACCAACTCCTGGTTCTGCTCCTGGTCTGCGTTCAAATCACGACCGTGCGCCCGGCAGGCCCGAGCCCCTGGTGGCCCTGCGCCCCCGAGGTGGCTGTCCTTGGCCGCGCCCTCGGGATGGTCGCCCTCTGTGCCGTCCTCACCGGCGCGCTCGTCGGGCTCCAGTACCTTGCCGTCGCCGCCATTGACGATCTCGAGGCCCGCGTCTTCACGCAACAGGTTGGCGAGCGTCTCGACGGGCACTATTTCATCCTCTGGGCTGGGCTCGTCGTCTACACAGCCGTCCTGCTCGCCTGGGGCACGACCCTGAGGCTCCTCCTCAGGCCGGGGCTCACCCTGCTGACCTTGATGGTGTTGGTGTTTTCCGGGTACGCGCTGCCCCGACTCGGCGAGAGCGTCGCCGGCCTCGCCCCCCTGGTGGCAGCCATCCCGGACCTCGGAAGCCTGGCGCCGGTCCAGTTGGTCGAAAGCCGTGACTGGAACGCACGGGTGGCTCTCTACGGACTGGCGCACGCCGCCATGGCGTGGCTGCTCGGCGCCGTCGCCCTACGGGCTTTCTGGGACCGGGGGCGGGCCGTTGATTCAGCGCCCGGCCCCACATAGAATTCGCCGATCACATGACCGCCACATCTCCCGCAACCCCTTTTGCTACCGCGGGTTCTGCCTGTGCGATACGGCATTCTCGGTGACGTCCACGGGAACCTCGAGGCACTCGAGGTGGCCATCGCCGGGCTGGCGTCCCGCCAGGTGGACCGCTACGTCCAGATGGGCGACCTGGTGGGCTACGGGGCAGATCCGGCTCCCTGCATCGCGCGTATTCGGGAGCTGGGCGCCAGCGTTGTCGCCGGCAACCACGATTGGGCGGTTATCGGGAAGCTGGACACGTCCTTCTTCAACGTCTACGCCCGCGAGGCCGTCGAGTGGACACGCTCACACCTCTCCCGAGAGGAGCTCCACTACCTTGAGACGCTCCCTCTGGTCGACGAACTCGACAACGAGGTCACCCTGGTCCACGCAACGCTCGATCAGCCCGAGGTGTTCGACTACATCCAGACGTACTACGACGCGCATCGATCGCTCAAGGCACTGGACACGCGCGTCTGCTTCATGGGCCACTCACACGTCCCGATGGCGTTCCTGCAGTCGCGTTCGATCGTCCACACGAACCGGGAAGAGTTGAGCCTCGCCGACGTTGATCGAGCGTTGGTCAACGTCGGGAGCGTCGGACAGCCACGCGACGAGAACCCGAAGACGGCGTACGCGATCTACGATTCCGGGTCGCACAACTACACGCTATACCGCGACGCGTACGACACCGAGACGACAGGCGACAAGATCCGCAAGGCGGGCTTGCCTGCGATCCTGGGCGAACGGTTGCTTTACGGGCGGTAGCCGGAGGCGGCATCAGTCGGGCCGCTACGGCACCGCGGCCCCCTCGTCGATCGGCACGATCTCGGCGCGCACAGAATGCCCCGAGATCTCAAGGAGACCAACGCTGCGCGGTTGCTTGACGCGCCGGCGCCCAGCTGCGCCCGGATTGAAGAACAGGCGCCCCTCGATCCGATTGTTGAACGCCTCGCCCGTCGAACCAAACAGCACGACCTGTGGCTCAAACTTGTCGATCAGCTTCTGCGTGTTGCGATGGAGATTGGTCGGCTCTCCAATGCGGTGATGAACGTAGACGCCGGTCTCAAACCACTTGCGGTACAAGGTTCGCTCAAACGGATACACCTCGGCGGAATCGCCGCCGCCGATCACGCCCGTGATGGGCGCGATCTGTGACAGCTCTTCGAGTACACGTGGGTTGCCGATGTTGCCGCAATGCAAGATGTAGTCGACACCGTCAAACACGTTGACGACGCCAGGCATTAAGACCCCTGCCGTATCGCTGATGACCCCGATCCACATGGGTGTTCCTCTCGGCGTAGGGCACCGTCGCAGCCTGTCAGCGCGCGAGGTACCCCAGCCGCTTGGGCAAGGGGGCATCGTTTTCCCCCAAGCCGTGACTGAACAGGGTACACAGGTCTTCCAGGGGCACGCTGTCCCCTTCAAAGGTCACCTGCCGAGCGGTCGGGTTCTGCCCGGCCGCCATGAGAACCTGCAGGATCGATCCGGCGTAGCACGTGGTGTTGCCGATCGACATCTGCACGGGTGTCCCGTAGTGATCAACAATGCGGGCGATCAACGAGACCGGTCGCGCGTGCAGGACGACCCCGTCCGGCACGACGCACTTAGCGACCGTTTGCCGCGTGTACCGTTCGACGAGCGTCTCCGCCTGCGGCGCGATCTCGTCCATGTACACGTGCAAGAAATTCAGACCGTAGTTCAGGATTCGGTCCAGGACCATTTGCTTGTCGACGAGATCGGCGATGCGGTCTTTCGCGGTCTCGGAGCGGACCTCGTTCTCGTGGCGCTCATAGAAGTGCACGAGCTCGGCCATCACCTCGAGAAGGTGGAGGCTTGTGACAACGAACGAGCGGAAGCACATCAACTCCGGGTCCTGCCTCTCGGTGGAGGTCCCCTGGATGTAGGTGTCGTAACGTGACAGCACATTCAGCATGCGCGTCATGTAAAAGCGCACTTGCTGCTCGTCGCTGACTTCGAGGACGAACCTGCGCATCTCCTCGTCGTCGGCCCAGGTGCGGAAGCCACTCTGCCGATCGAGGATCCTCTTGTGTGCGAGAAACTTGGACGCGATCTCTGCGATCCACCGGTCCGGCTCCGGCACGGCAGCCTCGTCAAGCGTGCTCGGCAGGCGGAGATTAGGGTCGCCGTCGCCGGTGCCGGCGCTCCCGGCGTCTGGCGGAGGATGCACCGTTTCGCCGAGCAGGCGTCCCGCCTCGGCAAGCGCCTCCTCTTCAAGTTTGGTAAGCGACCACTTTACGAACTCGAGTGTCCGACGCGTCTCGTCGCGAAAGCGGTCTTCGTGGCCTAGCGGCAGCGGCAACTCGCGATCGAGGCGAGCCTCCAGGTGCGCCAGGTGGCGGCCCATCTTCGCGAACCCGCGCACGGACGCCGCATACTCCGCCAGCGGCGCGTACGTGCGGTTGCTACGAGCGCCGTGGTCATCGAGGAAAGACACGAACTCTTCGGCCCGCTGCTGGATGCCCGCGAACGCCCGCCGCGCCACATCGCCGCCACGGGTGGTCGGTTCCATGAGGGTTTTCACGACGCTGAATGGCCCCACGTGGCGCCTGACAAGCGACGCGAACTCGCGCTCGTCAACGGCAACTCCGGCAGGAGATACCACGGCTTTCGTGTCGACTTCGGCCAAGGTTGGGGGCTCCGCTGCGCGGTGTCCGGCCGCTCGATGGGAACGTCGAGCGGGTCCCCCCTGGGACCCCCTTGGCCTGAACACCTCCAAGGGGGACTATAGCCCCCACGCGGGACCCGGACAATGAACAAGTCCCGCTCCCATAAGGAGTAAAGGCGCGCAAGCTATAGCGAAACAACGGCTTCGGAGCCTCTTGGCAGTTGTGGCCATTGCCTGCGCGGTGGACCTGGCTGCGGGAGCCTGGCTGCTCCGCCTGGGTACCGCCACGCCCGTCGCGCCAGCGGATTTAGGGGTCGTTCTCGCGTGGCTCTTGGTGTTTCGCCACGACGCTGTCTTACGTTGGCGGCGGTCGTCGGTCGTCCTCGCAGGGGCACTGCTTGCGAGTGGCGGCATCCACCTGTCGGCCCTCGGTCTGCGTCAATGGGGAGTGCTGGGCGCCCTGGGAGACCTCCCGTGGGCTGCGTGGGCCTTCCCATGGCCGGCGCACGTCCTGGGGTGGGCATATGGGCGCCTGTGGCCGCGCCGACCGCTTCGGATCCCAGGACGTGGGGCCTGGGCCTCGGCCGCCCGCCGCGCCCTGCTCCGGACTCCGTGCGGCTGGCGGCCCGCGCGCACCGATGAGGACGCCCCTTTGGCGACGCTCCCGTTCGGATGCCTGGCCCAACTCGATGCGGTGATGGGGACCCCGGTGGGGGCAGTTCCCCTGCACCCGGAAGGTCCGGCTGCGGGCATGGGAAAGGCTGTTAAACGCGCCATGGACCTGATTCTGGTCATTGGGGGCGCCCCCCTCGTCGCCCCCGTGCTACTCGCCCTCGCCCTGATCGTCCGCCTCCGCGAGGGCGGCCCCGCGTTCTACAGCCAGGTGCGTATCACCTTGGGTGGAAAAGAGTTCCGAATCCACAAGTTCCGTTCGATGGTTCGTGACGCCGAGCCGGACGGGCAACCCATCTGGCCGGAGGAGGGGGACCCCCGCATCACGCCCCTTGGGCGGCGGTTGCGCCGCTTCTGGCTGGACGAGCTCCCCCAGGTCTGGGATGTCTTTCGTGGCCCCCTCTCCCTTGTGGGGCCGCGCCCTGAGAGGCCTGTGTTCGTTCAAGATTTCTCTCAGAGGTTGCCGAACTACCCCTTACGTCATCAGGTCAAGGCAGGGATCACTGGGCTCGCCCAGGTCACCGGATTTGTAGGGAACACGTCCATTGACCGTCGGCTTCGATCAGACCTCCGGTACATGCGCCGGTGGAGCCCTGTCCTCGACCTGAAAATTCTTGTGGGAACGGTCTTCAGGGCCATGAAGCGTCCCCCCATCCGCGTGAATTCGGGGGTGTCGAGGGACCGGAACAAGGGAGCAATCCAATCGCCGCCGAAGCGACCCTGAACATCTACCTGAAGGAAATCAACGCCGTCGACCTCCTTAACGCCGAGGGGGAACAGGAGTTGGCGCGCCGCGTCCTCTCTGGCGACCACAACGCTCGAGAGCACATGATCCGGGCGAACCTCCGGCTGGTCGTCAGCATAGCGAAGCGCTACGTCAATCGCGGTCTTGGCTTCATGGACCTCATAGAAGAGGGCAACATGGGCCTGTTGAAGGCCGTTGAGAAGTTCAATCCGGACGCTGGTTGCCG
>JABSRK010000266.1 GCA_013213915.1 Planctomycetota bacterium | reverse complement strand
CGCCACCAGTCCGTCAAGCGCACACCAGGGAGATCGAACGGGCCTCCACCTGATGACGGTCCTCGACCCCGGAGGTGACGCTGACGGTGACCTAACCATCAACACGCGCGAGGTCTACCTGGGCGCCGACCTGCTCGACCCCGCGATTCCGCCTCAACTCCAGTCCACCAGTACGACACCGGGCCTCGGCACGGGCATCACCGTCTCCATGACAACGACCGATCCACCCGGATACGGGTACGTCATCGCGGCCAGCGAGAGCGCCAACGGATTCCCCCTCGTCCCCCCTTGCGTCAACGCGCCGCTCTCGTTCGACTTCCTCCTCCAGTTCTGGATCGGCAGCAACAATGTCCTCGCGCAGAACGTGGTGGGCACCCTCGATGCCTCCGGAGCCGCGGCAAGCCAGGTCCTCGTCCCGAATCATCCCCCTCTCGTTGGAGCATCGTTCTTCTTCGGTGGCGTGACGACGGACCTCCTCGGGCTGCCGTCCCAGGTGGCGCCGGCCCTGTCGATTACGGTCCAGTAGGGACGGGGAACGATAGGATGGCGACATGGTCGCCACGTTGACACTCGTCATCTTCCTCACCGCCCTCCCCACCGATCCGCCACCGATCAAACAGGCGGAGTTCAAGAAGGTACACGCGGAGCTTTTATCGAAGACGACCGAGACCTGGGAGACGATCCCGTGGGGCCTCGACCTGCTGCGCGCACGCGCGCGTTCGGCGCGTGAAGGCAAGCCCCTGTTCATCTGGTCCATGAACGGGCACCCCCTCGGCTGTGTCTGAAACAACGGCGTGCTGGACCGGGCGTCCAGCTTCCACGACCAGGAGACGGTCGACATCCTGACGAAGCGATACGTGCCGGTGGCGCTGGACGTCTTCTACGAGGAGCGTCGCAAGGACGCGGCTGGCGAGTTGTATTGGAAGATCGTCAAGCAACGGGAGAACCTGACGCCTGATCGCACGACCCAGGGCTTCTATATCGCGACGCCAGACGGCCGGCTGCTCAACGGTTGGAACAACCGTAACGGACCCCGGCTCAAGAAGCGGTTGAAGCTCGCGCTCAACGGGTACGGGGAGAAGAAGACCAACGTGGCTGCGACCGCTAAGGGCGACCTTCGCTACGAGCGGTCGCTTCCTCATGGCGCCGTCGTCGTGGACGTGCGGTCCC
Source organism: Planctomycetota bacterium (assembly GCA_013213915.1). GTDB lineage: Bacteria > Planctomycetota. Next base: position 4,154 of record JABSRK010000266.1, on the reverse strand, counting down.
GCATCCTGAAAGCTGCCTGGGAAGGTGAAGGCTCGCCGTGGGAGAAGATCCGCCGCCAGTCAATCGGCCGTGATCACCTGTGGATCACGAACGCCGAGCGCGAGGAGTTGGTCGCCGAACGATGGCCCGCGTCCCTGACCCGGCGCCTGGCCCGGTTCCACCTCATCGACAACACGCGCGGCGAGGCACCCATGTGGCGTATCCGCGAGGTGCACGAAGCATCGTTGACCTTGAAAGGCGGCCTCCTCACCGGCCGCATCCGACTCTCCACCGACGACAATCCGAATTTCCATCCCGATGCCGCCGCGGAGCGGTTCTACAACACCGCCGTGCGTGGGGTCGTGACCATCAAGGACGGCGCACTCGTTCGGTTCGACGTGGTCGTGCGCGGGACGTTCTTCGGCGAGGGGCGCTGGACCCCGGGATCGCCCAAGAAACCATTCACGCTCGCGGTCGCTTTCGGGCTCGCCAACCCGAAACTCGCCGCGTCCAAGGTCCCCCCCCAGGCCGCGCGCGACCTGCGCAGCTACCTGGAAGCCCGTTGATGACAGTGGACACGTTCGCGGGGCAGCGCGTCTTGATCACCGGTGGGGGGACGGGGCCTGGATGGCTCCTTCTGATGAGGGTTTTTCCCTTTTTTGCCCGCGGTGAGGCACGGTAGTATCTAGGTCGTTCCTTTGTCCCCCACATTCCAGCGCCGGTATCCGTCCAGCAAGGAAGTCCGGATCATGCTCAGAAGCCTGTTTGTCGTGGCGCTGCTCTGCGCCGTCGTGTCGCCAGTCGTCCATGCACAGTCGATGACGAAGACCTTGGTGGCTGCCGGCCTGCAGCGGCCGATACTCGCTACCGCGCCCGAGGGCGACCTCGAGCGGTTGTTCATCGTCGAGCAGGGGAACTCCTCCAACCGCATCGCGCGCATCCGTATCGTCAAGAATGGCACCATGCTCTCGACGCCGTTCCTGAACATCGACAGCCTGGTCATCAACTCGGGCAACGAACGGGGTCTCCTCGGCCTGGCGTTCCACCCCAACTACGCGCAGAACGGCTACTTCTTCGTCAACTACAACAACACGTCCGGACAGACGGTGATCCGCCGATACCAGGCGAATCCGCCAACGTCGGATGTCGTCAGTCTCTCGACGGGCTTCACGCTCATGACGATCAGCCAGCCGTACAGCAACCACAACGGCGGCATGCTGGCCTTCGGACCCGACGGCTACCTGTACATCGGCATGGGTGACGGCGGCAGCGGCAACGACCCGCAGGGCAACGGCCAGAACCTGAACTCGCTCCTCGGCAAGATGTTGCGCATCGACGTCAACAACCCGAGCCCGGGGCTCAACTACGGGATCCCGGCAAGCAACCCGCTCGTCGGAGTGTTCGGGCGAGACGAAATCTGGCACTGGGGTTTGCGCAACCCGTGGCGATTCAGCTTCGACCGCCAGAACGGTGACCTGTGGATCGGCGATGTGGGCCAGAACGCGCGGGAGGAGATCTCGTACGCGCCGGCCGGCGCCGGCGGCCGCAACTACGGCTGGCGCTGCATGGAAGCCAACGGCTGTACCGGCCTCTCCGGCTGCACCTGCAACTCCAGCTCGCTGACGAACCCCGTCCACACGTACTTCCAGGGCGGCTCGACCGGCTATTGCATCACCGGCGGCTATGTCTATCGCGGTTGCGCGATGCCATGGCTCCAGGGCCAGTACTTCTTTGGCGATTACATCACCGAGAAGGTCTGGACCGGCACCTTGAACAGCGCCGGCACGGCTCTGACGGGCGTCATGGACCGCTCATCGATGCTCAGCAGCGGGCTCAACGGCCTGGGCAGCTTCGGCCAGGACGGCCAGGGCGAGCTCTACCTCGTCTCCCGTGACGGGGGCACCGTCTACAAGATCACGTCGGCGTTCGGCATGACCCAAACGCTCATCGGCACTCCCAACGTCGGCAGCACCGTCAACTACGCCCTGTTCTCTTATGGCCAGGGTGGCCTGGGGTACATCTTCGGGCTCTCCACGGGCACGTACCCGGGGATACCGCTGGCGGACGGCCGGACCGTCCCGATCAACCATGACGTGCTGCTGCAGTTCGCGCTCTCGAACCCCGGCAACACGATCTACTCGCCGTACGGAAACCTCGCCGGGTTCCTGGCCAACGCGTCCGTCCCCGTGAGCATCCCGAACCACCCGTTCCTGGTGGGGCAGGAGTTCTGGTCGGCGTTCCTGACCCTCAACGCGACAGCGCCGTCGGGTGTGCAATCGGTCTCCTGCGCGATGAAGACGACGGTGCAGTAGGCGAAGAGGTCGCGGCTCCGTCGGGGCCGCGGGAGCTACTTGGCGCCGGTGGCCTGCAGGAAGAGCGGGTCGAGAAAGACCCGCTCGACCCGCGCCTCGCCGTCGGGGAACAACCGCCTTTGGGTCGTTTCCAACAGCCACCGTTTGAGGGCAAGCTTGCCATTCCCTGTGCGGAGTTCCGCGGGATCGCGCTCCGGCAGGACCATCAGCAAGGCATCCACAAGGTAGGGCATGCGCGCCTCGAGCAGCGGTATCGCCACCTCTAGTTCCCGTCCCTTTCGAAACGTGAACACGAACCCGAGTTGCAGGAAGATCTCCGGGGTTCCGTTGAGCCGAATGCTCAACGGCTGGACCCTGCCCTGGGTCTCGGACACCTCGTAGTAGGCGTCGGTGCCACGCATACGCTCCGTGTGGGTGTCGCTCCACCCATCACCGGCCGGCCTCATGGAGACGGAGAGGGCGCTACCCGTGACGACGAGCGCGCTGACGGCGGCCGCTATGGACTTCATTGCACCTGGAACTGCCGGAAGAGGATCTCCTCTACGCGGCCATGATTGTCCGGAAAGACGATCTTCTGGATCTTGTCCTTCATCTGCGTCTTCAGGAGTTCCTTTTGCTCGGCGAAGAGCACGTCCGCAGGGGTCTTCGAGCCGATCAGCATGATGAGCGCGTCCCTGATATGCGCCTCGGCGTCGCTAAAGAGGCCGGGGGTGTCGCCGACCTGCAATGGACCGCCGACCCGGCAGACAGCCGTGGCTTTGATCTGAACGTAGGTCGGACGCTCCTTCACCGCCAGGTTCACCATGATGCCCGGCAGCGGCTGCTCAAAGCTATCGCTCGTGTAGTACTGGGGCGTCCCCGGCTCGCCGTAGGGAACAGGTTCCGGGACCCCAGCCATCCCGACGACGATCAGCGCGGATCCGCCCAGCGCCACGAGGAGTCCAAATCCAATGAAGAGCTTCTTCTTCATGACACGTCGCTCCACCCCGCGGACGAAACGGGGTCCCACCTACCCGGACCCCGGCCACGTCGATCAGAGGTTCACGACGCTCACCAGGGCAACTCTGCGGCCCCACCGATCCTGACGCTCGGAAGTGTTGGCATTCGCGTCAGGTCCGTATCCAATGGGGATCAATCTGTCACTCTTCATATCGCCAGCTTGGGCAAGGTAGCTGATGACGTTGTGGGCTCGTTGCATGGCAAGATCCCAAGAAGAGGTCTCATTGAGGCCTTCTCGCCATGCAAAAGCCTCCACGCGGACGCGGGTATCTGCATATCCTGCAAACCGAAGCGCCATCAAGTCGAGCACGGCCTTGTGGGCCTTCGTGAGCGTCGCCGTCCCCGGTGAGAAGATGAGCGGTGCTCCGATTTCATGTGTCCCCGGACGCTCGAGAGCCTTGATCAGGACATCTCGCAAAGCGTCACGATTGTCATCTTTGATGTCGCCGTCGGAATCGACGAGCAGCTTCGGACTGACACTCTTGGCGGGCCTGAACAGAACACGGTCGGCGCCCAGGTCCATGGGATGGCGGTCCCCCGGCAAGACCCCGGGCAGGCCGTGTGACATGAGCGCGTCGCGGAACGACATGACGCCGTCGCTGATGAACCCCGCGCGACGCTCCTCTGAAAACGCGCACAGCAGAATGAAGAAGCAGAGCAGGTTCGTCATCATGTCCGCGAAGGACATCATGTACATGGGGGCGCCAACTTCTTCCTCCTCGGGGAGCTCTCGCTTGTCGCTCACAGCCTCCCCCTCCCCCTCAGATCGAAGATCACCTGGATCTCGATCCTGCGGTTCTTGCGACGTCCCGTAGAGGTGTCATTCTTCGCGATCGGACGTGAAGATCCCATGGCGCAGGCGCC
>JABSRK010000265.1 GCA_013213915.1 Planctomycetota bacterium | reverse complement strand
GCGTTGGCGCGACGGGACCTACGTCGCGCGGGCTGGGGCGGGGGTCGTGAGTGACAGCCTTCCGGCACGTGAGGTGGAAGAGACCCGTGAGAAGGCGCGCGCGCCGCTGCTGGCCATCGCCCTTGCGGAGGGGAGACTGTCATGACGCCCCGCCGCGTGCTGGTCATCGACAACCGGGACTCATTCGTATTCAACCTGGTCGAGGACCTCGCCCGTCTCGGGGCCGTCTGTACCGTTGTCCGAGGCGGTCTGCCTCCGGAGGCGCTGGCGCGGCGCTGCGCGAATGACCGGCCGGATCTTGTGCTGCTGTCTCCCGGCCCAGGGCGGCCGGAGGAGGCGGGGGCGATGGTCCCGTGGCTCTCTACACGACCGGACGTGCCGGTCGTCGGGGTCTGCCTGGGCCTGCAGGCCATGGTCGTCGCGCTCGGCGGCAAGGTCGGGCGCGCCCCTGAGCCCGTGCACGGACGTGCGACCCGCGTCGTGCACGAGGGCGATGAGGCGTTCCATGGAGTGAGCACGCCGTTCCGCGCGGGCCGCTATCACTCCCTGGTGGCGCTCCGGTTGCCGCCCGAGTTGATGGCGACGGCGTGGTCGCTCGAGGGCGCCGGGGCGGAGGCGCTGGTGATGGCCGTCCGGCATCGCACGCTCCCGTGGACCGCGCTCCAGTTTCATCCCGAATCCGTTTTGAGCCCGGAAGGGCCGCGCATCCTGTCGAATCTGCTGAGGAGCTTGCCATGATCCCCGCCCTCATCGACCAGTTGCTTCAGGGCGACCGGCCTGATCCGTCCGCTCTGGAAGACGTGTTCCAGAAGATTCTCGGAGGGGAAGCCGATCCGGTGCAGGTGAGTGGTCTGCTCATCGCGCTGCGGGCGGTACCCCCTGACTCCGAGACGCTCGCTGCGTGCGCGCGGGTCCTGCGACAGCACCGTCGGGCTGTGAGGTGCCAGGTGCGTCCGTTGATCGACACGTGTGGCACCGGGGGCGATGGGGCCGGGACGTTCAACATCTCCACCGGGGCCGCGTTGGTGGTGGCAGCAGCAGGGGGCGCCGTGGCCAAGCACGGCAATCGCAGCGTCTCGTCCAAGACGGGGAGTGCTGATGTTCTCGAGACCCTCGGTGTCCGCCTGGACGTGCCGCCGGACGCGGCCGCGCGCCTGATCGACGCCACCGGTTTCGCGTTTCTGTTCGCACCCCTGTATCACCCCGTGATGGCGCACGTGATGCCCGTGCGGCGAGCGCTGGGTGTCCGCACCCTGTTCAACCTGGTCGGCCCGTTGTCGAACCCGGCGCTGGCCGAGTACCAGGTCCTGGGCGTGTTCGATCCGTCGCTGACCGAGGTCGTGGCCGGAGCGCTGAGGTCCCTCGGGACGCGAGGCGCCCTCGTCATCCACTGTGGGGGACTCGACGAGATCGGCCTTCATGACGTGACCCACGGGCACCGTCTGGTGGAGGATCGGGTGGAGCCGTTTCGGTTGGCGCCGGAGGAGGTGGGGCTCGAACGTGCTCCCCTGGACGTGCTTGTGGGCGGCGAATCCGTCGAGAACGCGGAGATCCTCAGGCGTGTCCTTGACGGCGAGACCGGGCCGCGGGCGGACATCGTGGCTCTCAACGCCGGAGCGGCGTGCTGGGTGGGCGGGCTGGCGCCGACCATCCAGGAGGGAGTCGTCATGGCCAAGGAGACGCTATCCAACGGGCGCGCCCGGCGTGCCCTCGACCGGGCTGCGGAGAGCAGCAAACGAGCGGTGGAGGAAGGTCGGGGGTGAGCGGCGTGCTCGACGAGATGCGCGCGTCGGCCCGGCGTCGCCTGGCGGATCTGCCGGGAGGCGAGCCCGGCGTCGGTGATGGGGAGGCGTTCCCCGCGGCGCTGAGGGGCCGCGCGTCGCTCTCGGTGATCGCTGAGGTGAAGCGTGCGAGTCCCAGCCGCGGAGCCCTGGCGCCGGACGCGGATGCCGCCGCCCAGGCGCGCGTGTACGTCGACGCCGGCGCGGCGGCGGTGTCTGTGCTCACCGAGCCGACGCGCTTCGGCGGCTCCCTCGACGACCTGGAGGCGGTCGTCTCAGCGATTCATGCTCCGGTGCTCATGAAGGACTTCATCATTGATCCAGAGCAGGTTCGTGCCGGAGCATTGCTGGGCGCGCGCGCGGTCCTCGTGATCCGTCGCATGCTCGACGACGTCGCCTTGAGCGAGATCCTCGATGCGTGTGAGCGCTACGCCGTCGCGCCGTTCTTCGAGACACACGACGGGGCCGAGGTCGCCGACGGAGTGGCTCGTGGCGTCCCCGTGATTGGCGTCAATAACCGGGACCTGGACACGCTGGCCATCAATACGTCCACGGCTACCGAGCTGCTCGACGGCGTCCCTGAGGACCGGGTCGCGGTCGCCGAGAGCGGATACCTGAAGCCCGAGGGTGTACGGCCTCTGCTCGGCCGGTGTGACGCCGTGCTGGTGGGTTCGGCGCTCATGACACATGGAGACCCGGGCGCGTTTATCAGGGAGGTGGTCGCATGCAGGTGAAGATCTGTGGACTCACGCGCCCTGAGGACGCGGCTCGCGCCGTCGAACTTGGCGCCACCCATCTGGGTTGCATCCTCGTCGAGGGGACGCCTCGTGCGGTCACGGCGGAAGCTGCCCGTACGATCCTCGCCGGGCGCGGGGCGCGCGCCATGATTGTCCTGCGAGCGCCGTCTTTCGCCGAGGCCATGGGCAGGGTAGAGGCGACGGGAATCCCGTGCGTGCAGTTGCACAGCTATCGGGAGGAGGTCGCGGCGCCTCTCGAGGATGCGGGTGTGCGCGTGCATCGGGTCCTCGAGGCAGGCATGCGGGAGGCGCCCAGGTGCGCGGCGTTCCTGGCGAAGGAGATCGCGCCCGTTCACCTGGATGTCGGGGGGGGCGGTAGCGGGCAGACGTTCGACTGGTCCGACCTCGCCGGGCTGGATCTGGAGCACGTTTTCGTGGCTGGTGGGATCACTCCCGACAATGTGGGAGATCTCCTGGCGTACGCTCCCTGGGGCATCGACGTCTCTTCGGGCGTCGAGGGCTCACCTGGCATCAAAGACCACGCCCGGCTCGCCGCGCTGTTCGCGGCGATCTCCGCGGGAGAGGACGAGTCATGACAGGGCCGCGTACGGGAGCATTCGGGGCGTTCGGTGGCCGCTACGCATCGGAGCTGCTGCGTCCGGCGCTGATCGAGCTATCCGATGCCCTCGAGACCATCGTCCCCTCATCGGAGTTTCAGGCGGAGCTGGCGCACGAGCTAGCGGTCTGGGCCGGGCGGCCGACTCCCATCACCCATCTGCCCGCGTTCTCGGACGCCGCCGGCGTCGAGGTCTGGGTCAAGCGCGAAGACCTGCTGCATGGGGGCGCGCACAAGACGAACAACGTCGTCGGGCAAGGGCTCCTGGCAAAGCGGCTGGGAAAATCGCGGCTCATCGCCGAGACGGGGGCCGGCCAGCACGGCCTGGCCACGGCCATGATCGGGGCGCGCCTCGGGATGGAGACGCTGGTGTACATGGGCGCGGTGGATGTGGAGCGGCAGATGCCCAACGTGAGGGCCATGGAGCTCCTCGGAGCGACCGTGGTCCCGGTCACGGGTGGAGCGGCGACGCTCAAGGAGGCGATCAACGAGGCTCTCCGGGACTGGACCGCGAGCGTCGGGGACACCCACTATCTCCTGGGGACGGTGTGCGGTCCGGACCCTTTTCCCCGCTTGGTGCGGTGCTTTCATGAGGTCATCGGGAGCGAGGCGCGGGCGCAGATCTTGGATGCGGCGGGTGATCTTCCGGACGCGTGCGTCGCGTGTGTGGGTGGCGGCAGCAACGCCATCGGGCTGTTCAGCGCCTTCATCGATGACGAGAACGTCGCCTTGCTTGGTGCGGAGCCCGCGGGGCACGGCACGGAGACCCCCGGGGCACACGGGCGCACCCTGGGCCTGGGTTCCCCCGGATTGCTGCATGGCGCGCGGACATACGTGCTTCAGGACGACGACGGACAGATCCTCGAGGCGCACAGCGTCGCGGCCGGACTGGACTACCCGGGGGTCGGGCCGGAGCACGCACACCTGAACGACTCGGGCCGGGCACGGTATGTGGGCGTCACCGATACGGAAGCCCTCGATGCGTTCGAGCGACTCTCACGAACCGAAGGCATCGTCCCGGCGTTCGAGTCTGCCCACGCGCTGGCGTTGGTGCTTCGAGCCGTGACGGAAGGCCTCGTGGAGCCCGGAGCGCGAGTCCTCGTGAACCTCTCGGGCCGGGGGCAGAAGGATCTGGACACCTACTTCGGGCTACGCCCCAAGGAGGACGGAGCGTGAGCCTCGACCTCCTTCGCGCCCGTCTCGCGCGGCCCGAGCCGTCCTTCGCGCCGTTCTTCATGCTGGGCGACCCGGACCCCGGGACGTCTCTCGACGTGTGCCGCGCCGCTTTGGCCGGCGGCGCTGACATGCTCGAGTTGGGGATTCCATTCAGCGATCCGTGCGCAGACGGCCCCTCCGTGCAGGCCGCATGCGGCCGGGCGCTTCGCGCCGGGACCGACGTGGCGACCGCGTTTGAACTCATGGAGTCACTGCGCCGGACTTCGCAGGTGCCGTTCAATCTGCTGGTGTATGGCAACCTGGCGCACCGTCGTGGTTGGGGGCGGTTCGTCGCCGAAGCGTCCGCTGCCGGAGCTTCCTCGATCCTGGTCCCGGACGTTCCCCTCGAGGAGGGCGATGCGCTCGCGGCCGCGTGTGCGGACGCTCATGTGGGTGTGGTCCATCTCGCGGGGCCACGGACAGACGATGCCCGGCTACGGGAGCTGGGGGAGGCCTCGACCGGGTTCCTCTATCTGGCGGGCCGACAGGGGATCACCGGCGCCCGCCATGACGACGTGCCGCAGCAGGTGCGTGACGCTGTCCGCCGGGCGGTGAAAATCCAGCCCGCTTCCGTCTGCGTTGGGTTCGGCCTCAAGACGCGGGCACACCTCGAAGCCGTGTATGGGGCGGGTGCGCGGGTCGCCATCGTGGGGAGCGCGTTGCTCGATCGTCTGGCGACGCACCTTGATGAGCACGGATGCCCGCCAGATCGGGATAGACTCCTCGAGGACATGGAACACTGGTTCGGAGAGCTTTCTGGTCATCGGCCCCAGCAACAAGAGGACTGAGTCATGCTCGTGATCATGGATAACCACGCGACCGAGGAGCAATGCGACGGCGTGGAAGACGCCATCCGGGCGCTCGGATTCCAGCCCGTCCGTGTCCCCGGCGCGGGCCGCACTGCTGTCTGTGTCACCGGCAACAGCGATCGGGTTTCGGCCCCGGTGCTGGAGCGGCTGCCTGGCGTTCTTCAGGTGATCCACGTCACC
>JABSRK010000264.1 GCA_013213915.1 Planctomycetota bacterium | reverse complement strand
CAACCCGTGCGGGACAGCTACGAGGCGCAGGGCCACCCGTATTACGCCACGGCAAGGTTGTGGGATGACGGCATCGTGACCCCGGGGCAGACCCGGGACGTGGTCGCCATGGCCATGTCCGCGGCGTTGAATGCGCCGGTCGCGGATTCGGGTTGGCCCGTCTTCCGAATGTAGGAGCACCCCTTGAAGCACGACTTCGAAACCGTGGACTTCCGCCGCGAGGGGAAGAAGCTCGAGGTCCAGCTCCGGCGCCCGGAGGTACGCAATGCCTTCGACGCGCGCATGATCGCCGAGTTGACGTCGGCCTTCGAGGAGGCGGCGAAAGACCAGGAATCAAGCTGCGTCGTTGTCAGAGGCGAGGGCCCCGTGTTCTGCTCCGGCGCCGATGTGGCCTGGATGAGGGCGGCCGCGGACTACTCCGAGGCCGAGAACCAGGCCGACGCGCGGCGGCTCTCCGGGCTGTTCCAGGCTTTTGTCGCCATCCCGTGCCCCACCATTGCGGTGATCCAGGGCGCGGCGGTGGGAGGGGGTTCGGGACTCGTGGCGTGTGCTGATATCGCGATTGCCGAGACGGGGGCGAAGTTCGGGTTTACCGAAGTTCGGCTTGGAATCATCCCGGCGGCGATCTCGCCGTTCGTCCTGCGCAAGGTCCCCCCTGCGCACGCGCGGCGCTACTTCTCGACGGGCGAGGTTTTCGACGGTCGCCGGGCTGCCGAGATCGGCCTCGTGAGCGAAGCCGTCGCCGCCGACGCATTGGATCGGCGCGTCGAGGAGGTGGTCGCTGAAATTCTGGCTGCCGGTCCGGTCGCGGCGCGAGAGGCAAAGCGGCTCGTGGACAGGGTCGTGGGCCAACCCATGGCGGAAGCCACGGAGATGACGGCGCGGCTCATAGCGCAGGTCCGCGCGACCGACGAGGCGCGGGAGGGGTTATCCGCGTTCCTTGAGAAGCGTTCGCCTGCGTGGCGCGAGGAGGGGCCTTGATCCAACGGGTCCTGGTCGCGAATCGGGGCGAGATCGCTTGTCGGATCATTCGCACGCTGCGCGCTTTGGGCAAGGACGCTTGCGCGATCTACTCGGACGTAGACGAGGACGCACCGCATGTGCGCCTCGCGGATGATGCGCGCCCTATCGGCCGGGCTCCGGCGGCCGATAGTTACCTGAACGTGGTCAAGGTGGTCACCGCTGCGTGCGACATGGGCTGCGACGCCGTACATCCGGGGTACGGGTTCCTCTCGGAAAGCGCGGCCTTTGCTGAAGCCTGTACAGCGGCTGGCCTCGTCTTCATCGGCCCGCCGCCGGACGCCATCCGTCGCATGGGGGACAAGGCAGAGGCGCGCCGCGTAGCTGAGAAGGCGGGCGTGTCTCCTGTACCTGGGTATGGAGGGCCAGACGACGACGCCACCCTCGCGCTGGAGGCCCGGCGAATCGGCTACCCGCTGCTCGTGAAAGCGGCCATGGGCGGCGGTGGCAAGGGGATGCGCAAGGTCGGGTGCGAGGCGGAACTGGAAGGCGCGATCGCGGCGGCACGTCGCGAGGCGCAGGGTGCCTTCGGTGACAGCAGGCTCATGCTCGAGCGGTATATCCACCCCTCACGTCACATCGAGGTGCAAATACTCGCCGACACACACGGCCAGGTCGCCTCCGTTCTCGAACGCGAGTGCAGCTTGCAACGTCGGCATCAGAAGGTGGTCGAAGAGTGTCCATCGCCCGCCGTTGACGAGGGCCTGCGCGCACGGCTCAGCGACGCTGCGGTCAAGCTCGCAAAGGCGGTGGATTATGTCGGCGCCGGCACCATCGAGCTACTCGTGGAGGAGGATGGGTCGTTCTGGTTCCTGGAGATGAACACGCGCCTGCAAGTCGAGCACGGGGTGACCGAGATGGTGACGGGGGAGGACCTCGTCCAGTGGCAGATCGCCATCGCGGAGGGCGCTCGGCTTGCGGACGGGTTGCCGGAGGTGCTTGCGCCGCGCGGCTGGGCCGTGGAGGCGCGGGTCTACGCTGAGAATCCTGAGTCCGGTTTCCTCCCGCAGGTAGGGCATCTGGACCGCCTGGCGTTGCCTGGTGGCCCGGGTGTCCGTGTGGATTGCGGCGTCAGGGAAGGTCAGGAGGTCACCCGGCACTACGACCCGTTGCTGATGAAAATCGTGGCTGGTGGGCGCGACCGCGAGCACGCCCGCGGGCGACTCGTGGCGGCTTTGCGGGATCTCCATGTCATCGGGCCCGCAACGAACATCGCGTATCTCATCGACGTCCTCGAGGGGGACGCTTTCCGTGAGGGAAAGACGTTCACGCACACGCTCGAGACGAGCGGCGTCCCGGTAGCACCGGACGAGATTCCGCAAGCCGTTCTTGCCCTCGCGGCTTTGAGCCTCACGAAGCGCGGGCCCGACGGCCTGGGCCGCGAAGACGGACTCGACCGCTGGTCTCCCTATGACCGCCTCGGCGATTTTCGGCTGGTGCCGCCGGAGGGCGCCTCGTGAGCGGAGTTCGTCACCATCTCAGCTGGCGCGGACAGGACGTGGAGCTGCTCTGCGACCGTCGCGGAGACGAACTCAGTGTCCGCCGTGGCGACGAGCTCATCGAGGCGTCCATTGTCTCGGAGGGCGAACGTTTGGTGGTCAGACTCGCGGGTGGCCAGGTGGGTGGGGTCGTTCACCTGTCCCGGGAGCACGTCGTGGTCTCGTATGCGGGGCGCACCTGGGCGCTCCATCGGTCGCACGACGGCGGTGCCGTGAGCGCCGCCGTTGAGGTCGGTGGAGGGGACATCGAGGCCCCCATGACGGGCACGGTCCTGGATGTCCTGTGCGCCCAAGGGGATGAGATCGAGGCAGGCGCCCCTCTCGTCGTGGTGGAGGCCATGAAGATGGAGCACCGCCTGGTCTCTCCGGGGGCGGCCAAAGTGATGTCGGTCGATGTCTCAGCCGGCCAGCTGGTCGACATCGGTCAGGTCCTGGTGCGCTTGGAGCTGCGCTGACGCGAGTTCCTGCCCGCCGGGAAATCCCTCGTAGAATGGGTGCATGAGCCCGGACGACGTGACCATTGTCGAGGTCGGCCCGCGTGACGGCCTACAGAACGAGCCCAACCATGTCTCGACGGAGCGCAAGATCGCTTTCATCGAGGCCCTTGCTGACGCCGGCCACCGTCGCATCGAGGCCACGGCTTTCGTTCACCCGAAGGTGATACCCCAGCTGGCGGACGCGGATGTGGTGGCCTCCCGTCTGCCGGAGAGAGAGGGGGTGACCTATACGGCGCTTGTGCCGAACGACCATGGTGTGGCTCGCGCCAGGAAGACCGGGATCAGCCAATGGGCTGTGTTCACGGCCGCGTCCGAGACGTTCAACCAGAAGAACATCAAGGCGTCCATCGACGAGAGCTTTGCGCGGTTCGCGTCCGTGCTCGAGGCTGCCAGGGAGTGCGGACGTACGGTTCGCGGCTACTGCTCGACGATCCTGCACTGTCCATACGAGGGACGCATCGACCCCTCTCTGACGGTGTCTGTCGTGCGCCGTCTCATCGACGTCGGGTGCGAAGAGGTGAGCCTGGGCGAGACCATCGGCCGCGGCACCCCGGGGGAGATTCGCGATCTCTGCGGGCGCCTGGCAGTGGAAGGCGTCCTCGACCGCTGCGCCGTCCACTTTCACGACACCTACGGGATGGGGTGCGCCAATGCTCTGGCGGCTTACGAGCTCGGTGTCCGCACCTTCGACGCGTCTGCTGGCGGCCTGGGTGGCTGTCCCTACGCCCCTGGCGCGGCGGGAAACACCGCGACCGAGGACCTTATCTTCATGTTCAACGGCATGGGCGTGAAGACGGGTGTTGACCTCGAGGCGCAGGTGGCGGCCTCGCTGCTCATGGAGGAGGCGCTGGGGCACACGTTGCCGAGCCACACCTACCGGGCGCTACGCGGCAGAGGCCAGGGGCCGAAGCCGGACCACCTGGAGATGAGTTAGATCCCGGTGCTACCTGGGCGGTGGCCGCCGTGGATCGTCCATGCCTAGTCCTCGGCCTCGCGCACCTCACGTGGTTCCCACTCCGGCTCTGGCATTCCCGCGTTGGTGTTGACGTGGCGAGCCATGACGAAGAAGAGGTCCGAGAGGCGGTTGAGATAGCGCAAGATGACTCCAGGCATGCGCTCGTGGAGCGCCAGAGAGACCACGCGCCGTTCAGCTCGACGCGCGAGGGCGCGGCAGACCCCGAGCAGGGACGCGCCATGGTGGCCGCCGGGGAGGAGGTGGGACGTCATGGGCGGGAGCCCGTCCTCCAGTTGAACCAGCCATGCATCGACTGCGTCGAGTGCGGTGGGGGAAAAAGGGGTCACGGACTTCTCGTCCACAGTGTCGTCTCGCGGGTTGACCAGGTCGTTACCGAGGTCGAACAGGTCGGACTGGATGCGCTGGAGCATGTGGTCGATCGCCACAGGTATGGGGGAGGCGCGCGTCAGTCCGAGGTACGCGTTCAACTCGTCGATCGTGCCGAGCGCTTCGACGCGCGGCTCGTCCTTGGCCACGCGTCGCCCTCCGAAGAGGCGGGTGTTTCCATCGTCGCCGGAACGGGTCGCGATGCTCATGCAGAACTCCAGGGGCAAGGTGATCCCTTGCACCATACGATGGGGCCGGCGACAGGAAAGTCGTTGTCCTCGCCCCCGGGCGGGCCATCCAGGGAAGGAATGACAAGCCTGAGGCGCGAATCGGTCCTGCGCGGCGAGCGGAGATCGTTGCTATAGCGGCTGTTGCGCCCATGGCTGGCCATGAGCGGCACATTTGGTCCGACCCAGCGTTGACAGGAGCGATGGCCCACTTATGATCGACTCTTGCCCAACATGTTGGGGGTAGTGGTGTTCCGACCCCAACGGAGGGGACGCTGAAGGGTGATGGCCACGGGGAGCCAAACCTGAGGGACCGACAGATGTCCCTGTCAGCATTGGGGTTGGGAAGCAAACCGATCGGATCTTGCGCCGCCCGTGCCGATTTATCCCGGCGCCGTGGGATCATGGGACCGCAGCGGATCACCTCGGACAGCGATGACGCGCGAGTGTGGTCGGGGAAGGGACGTCGATGGACAACTCGAACGGTCGCTCAAAGGCCCCCGGTTGGGCCGCACAGCGGGGCGCGACTGCCGCGTCGGTGACCGAGGGTGCAGGAGTGATGATCGAGCGCTATTTCACCAAGCCGGGCGAGAAACCACTCGATGAGCAGCGTTGGGTGCGGCGATCTTCTGTGATCAGCAACCCGGACGGCAGCACGGTGTTCCGCATGGACGACGTGGAAGTGCCGGACAACTGGTCGCAACTCGCGACGGACATCGTGGTCTCGAAGTACTTCCGGAAAGCCGGTGTTGCCG
>JABSRK010000263.1 GCA_013213915.1 Planctomycetota bacterium | reverse complement strand
CCTCGCCGTCATCCAGAAACCGGACGAGCGTCTTCTCGTGCTCCTTCACGAACCCGTCCGCGTCCTTCAGATGGATGAGCTGCTCGCCGCCGAACAGACCCTGCATGCGCAGGTCGTCCAGAAGGTCCCGCAGCTCCGCTTCGGCGCCGTCGACGGCGCGCAGTTCCACGTCGTCGGGGAGCGCTTCGAGCACCTTGCGGACCACCTGCTCGCGGAGGAACGACTCCTCGCCCGTCACCACGACCAACCGCACCGCGGCGTCGACACCGCTTTTGAGCAACTCGGAGACCTTGATCACGAGCCTCCTCCAGTCACCACATCCCCCGCCGTCGCCACGAGCATGACCACCGCAATCAAGACGTTCATCTGGAAGAACGCCTGGCCGACCTTGGACAGGTCGTCGGCGTGAACGAGGCGGTGCTCCCAAACCAGCAGCCCTGCGACCAGCGCGACACCGACCAGGTACACCACGCCGAGAGCGCCGAGCCACGCCGCCAGCACCAACGCAAACGGGACCAGGGCATGGCAGCAGCGGGCCACATTGAGAGCTCCACCGATACCAAGTCGCGCCGGAACCGAGCGGAGCCCCTCCTGGCGGTCGTGGTCGATGTCCTGGCAGGCGTAGAGGATGTCGAATCCTGCTGTCCACAGGGTGACGGCGAGCCCGAGGGCGCCCGCGGCCGCGGCCCCGAGATCGAACTCACCGGTGGCCGCGAGGTACGCACCAACGGGCGACAGGCCGAGCCCCAGCCCGAGCACCCAGTGCGCGCCGACCGTGAACCGCTTGGTGTGGCTGTACAGCAACAGCAAAACAAGCGTCGGCCACGACAGGTGGCCACACAACGGATTGAGCATGTATGCGGCGAAGACAAACGCAGCTGCCGAGGCCAGCGCCATGGTGAGCATGGCCCCCGGCGTGACCTCCCCGGTCACCGACGGGCGAGACGCCGTCCTCGGGTTGGTCCCGTCGAGATGGCGATCGACGAGCCGGTTCCACGTCATCGCGGCTGTCCGAGCCCCGACCATGGCGACGAGCACCCAACCGAGTACCCGTCCCTCCGGCCAGCCGCCGGCACCGAGCATCAGGCCCGCCAACGCCCACGGAAGCGCGAACAGCGTGTGCGAGAATCGGATCAATCCGAGCAGCGTACGCACGGACCGGGCCGAGCCTTGGCGAGAAACGCTCGTCATGTCTCCCCTACGACCTCCGAAAACGAATGGAAGTCCGGATCCTACCGGAGAAACGGCGCTGGTGTGCGCGGGCGGGGGCCTGACGGCGGTGACCTTTTCGCCATCGCCTACCGGATCAAGAGATGCACGTTGTAGAGCGCGTGAGTCCAGCAAACGACCGCCAGTCCACGATGAACGAACACCAGGCCCAGCACGACGCCCGCGAGGAACCGGAAGACGAACTTCCCGGTATCCCACGGCTCTCCCAACGTGCCCCAGTGGTGGAACCAGCTGAAGACCGCCGCCGCGACCAGCACCGATGTCGCCGTCGCCCACATGACGTCGAACCTGAACACGCGATGGAGGACCAGGTACAGGACTGACACGAGGACCAGGCGAAACAGCAACTCTTCGTAGAGCCCGGCGCCGATCCCCAGCGCCAGATCGGCCATCACCTCCGAACTTCCTCCTGCCTGCAAGGCCTGCAACTCGTCGATGACGAAGCCCAGGAACGGTAGCAGCAGCGCCCAGCCGGCGCCCTCCACCATCACCAGCAGCAGCAATCCCGGCGTGGCGCGACGTTCTCGTCGCATGGCGGCGACGAGGAACAGCAGCAACACACACGCGTTCGTCACCAGCGCCGCGCTCCGCCCGTCCATCCGTAGCAGGTAGCGCGTCAGGACGACATCCGCTGCGTTGCGCACCGAACCGTCGGAGAAGAACAGCAACCCCAGCTCGTACACGACGAGCAGCGGTGCGGTGAGCAGGACCGCTGTCTCCCACCGCCTTGACTCCCTCAAGTAACGCGTCACTGAAGGGGGTATACGAGAAGGTGCCCCGTATCCGCAAGTCCTCGCCCACGCTGATGAACGAAGACCCCCGAATCTCACATGTCAAGAGACACTATCGGGGGCATCATCAGGCATGCACACTCGCACCGCGGCCAGATCCTCGCGGCCCAGGTGGGCGACGCCGTTTTGTACCCGCGCACGGACGGCGCCCCAACGCGAAGCGCCCCGAGCGATGAAGCTCGAGGCGCTTGCGAGGCCGCACGACCAGGTCGGTCCCCGCCCGCCGATCATTCCGGATCAACGGGCAGGAGACGTGGCGTGGCGACGACTACAGGAACGTGTGTTCCAAGATCTGGCTGAACACCGCGACACCACTCGGGTTCAAAGTGACGGCGACGCCCCACACCTGGAGGCCGCTCAGCAAAGCCGGACCTCCACCAGTGATGCCGACATCGGACTGGCCCGCCGCGTCGAGCGTGCCACCGAATAACGGATTTCCAGCCACGCCTGCCAGGTACTGCGCGTAGAAATCCCCGAAGCCGATGTACAGGCCACCGAGCCATCCGCCGCCCGGCAGGACGCCGTTCTGCGGGTCCAACGAATGGAAGACGAAGTAAGCGTCTCCGGAGGATCCGCCGTTCAGCGTAACGTTGACGTCCGAGGACGACGGGTCCTGAGCGATGGACAAAGTGAACGGCGCGGAACTGAGCCACGGCGTGTAGTCCACGTAGCCGATCACGGTGCCACCGATTCCGGGCGCGTTGACCGCGGTCGGCCCGCTCGGGTGACCCCACCAGTTGTACTCCGCGTTCACGGTGCCACCGCCGTTGAAGGCCGACTCTGCCTGAAGGGCGAAGTCCGCCGTCCCGCTGATGGTGTTGTGGTGGATCGCCCCGACGGGCGCCGCAGCGCTGTTGCCCGGGTTCGCGAACCAGATCCCCTGGTGGTTGTTGGTCAGGGTGTTGCTGTGGACGTCGATGTCGCTGATGTGCCACAGCTGGAACGCCTGACCCTCACCCCACGAGCCTGGAAGGGTGTTGGACGCACTGTTCCCACTGATACGCACGGAGACGGCCGTGTTGACCTCGATGCAGGCCCAGTTGTTACTGGTGCCGGTACCGTTTTGACCGATGTGATTCCAGGTGTTTCCTGTGATCGTCACCAGGCTCGTTGGGCTACTCGCCAAGCCACGGACCGAGATGGACCCGTTGTTGTGGTGGAAGTAGTTCTGCGTAAACGTGACGCTGGTTAGCGCGTGGTTCACCACGCCCGACGCAGAGGTGTCGAACGAGGACCAGCCCAGGCTGTTCTTGATCTCGCATCCGGTCATGGTCAGGGTCTGGCTCAGGTTGCCACCTCTTATGGCGTGGCGGCCGGCAGCATCCTCACCGTCGATGACACAGTCTCTCAACGTGAGATTGGACAGCTCGCCGGCGTTGCCCATGTAGATCGAGGAGCCCGACGCTTCGCCAGTAACATAGAGGTCCTGCAACAAGAGGTTGTCGATCGTACCCGCGTTCGCAAATTGGACACCGCCGGTGACCTGGACCTTCGTGTTGGGGTCGGAGCTCCTGATGGTGAGGTCAGGCACCGCCATGCTCGCACCGAACATGAGGGTCTCGCCCGGGTTGGCCGCGTTGTATGCCGCGGCGTCCACCACGATGGTGTCCCCGGCGCACGACGCGACGACCGCTTCCGAGATCGAGGCGTAGTTCGAGGGGACGAGTTTGGCCGGCCCCGCGAGCCAGGGCGTGAAGTCGACATCGCCGGTCACGACGGCACCGACGCCAGGGCCATCACCACTCGGGCCATTGCAGTGACCCCACCAGTTATTCTCCGCGTTCACGAGGCCCCCACCCACGAAGGGGTTCTGGGTGAAGAAAGCCTTGTCCGTGATCCCGTCGAACGTGTTGTTGCTGATGGAGCCGGTTGGCGCCGCATGGCTTCCGGCCGGGTTCGCAAACCAGATCCCCTGCCAGCAGTTGAGGATGGTGTTGTTCGACACGTTGACGTCGTCAATATGCCAGAGTTGGAACGCCTGCCCCTCACCCCAATTGCCGGGGAGGACATCGCTGCAACTGTTGCTCGTGATGACCACGGAGGCAGCCTTGTTGACCTCGATGCAGGCCCAGTTCTGAGCCACCGAGGACCCGTCGCCAATGTGATCCCAGGTGTTCCCTGTGATCGTCACCAAGGCCGTCGGCGTAGCATGGCCACGGACCGCGATGGACCCGTTGAGGTGGTGGAAGTGGTTGTTGCTGAAGGTGACGTGGGTGAGCGGGGGTGACGTGGCCGTCGGCAACCCGTTAGCGCCCATGTCGAAGACCGACCACCCCAGGCTGTCTTTGATCTCGCAGCCCGTCATGGTCATGGTCTGGCTCAGGTTTTTACCTCTCCAGGCGTTGCGACCCGCAGCGTTTTCGCCGTCAATGACGCAGTTACTCATCGTGAGGTTCGAGACCTCGCCGTTGTTGGCCATGTTGATCGTGGTACCCGACGTAGCTTCGCCACTGATATAGAGGTCCTGCAACGTGAGACCGTCGATGGTCCCCGCGTTCTCGAAATAGACGCCGCCAGTGACCTGGACCCGCGTGCTCGAGCTGCTCATGATGGTGAGGCCGGCGGCGGACACGTCTGTACCGAACCCGAGGGTTTCGTTCGGATTGGAAGCGTTGTAGGCAGCAGCGTCGACCAGGATCGTTTCATTATCGACTGCCGCGTCGACCGCTTCGGTGAGCGTCGCGAACATCGACGGCACCGATATCTCGGTGACCCACGGGGTGAAGTCCGTCGAGCCCGTCACGGCGCCGCCGTTCCCGGGGCCGTTGCCGCTGGGGCCGGCGCCGTCCCCCCAATAGTTGTTCTCGGCGTTCAAGACTCCGCTGGCCGGATTGAACGTCGAGCCCTGAAGTGCGAAGCCTCCAGCGCTGGCGTCCGCGCAGCCGTTGATGATGTTGTTGCTGATGGAGCCGGTTGGCGCCGCATGGCTGTTGCCCACGTTCGCAAACCAGATCCCCTGGTGACAGTCAAGGATGGTGTTGCCCGACACGTCGACGTGGTCGATGTGCCAGAGCTGGAACGCCTGACCCTCACCCCAAGAACCGGGGAGGACATCGCTGCAACTGTTGCCCGTGGCGACCACGGACACGGCCGTGTTGACCTCGATGCAGGCCCAGTTGTTACTGGTTCCGGTACCGTTTTGACCGATGTTGTTCCAGGTGTTCCCTGTGATCGTCACCGAGGTCGTCGGGCTACCGGGCATGCCACGGACCGAGATAGAACCGTTGTTGTGGTGAAAATGGTTGTTGCTGAAGGTGACGTTGGTGAGCGCGGCGTGCACGACCCCCGACGAGGAGGTGTCGAACGAGGACCAGCCCAGGCTGTTCTTGATCTCGGAGCCCATCATGGTCA
>JABSRK010000262.1 GCA_013213915.1 Planctomycetota bacterium | reverse complement strand
CCTGTTCCGCCGCACCGACGTCGATTCGGAGGGGAATTTTGTTCTCATGGAGACGCCGTCACAGGCGGGAGAGGGCGTCGTCCTGCATTGCGAACGCGCGGTGGTGGCGGTGGTCGCCGTCCCCGACGACGAGATCTCGCCGATCACCGGTTGCCATCCCCCCCCCATCCAACTCGAGATCAGCGGCGCCGTGTGATCACTGGTGATCACACGGGGGCCCAGAGAAGCACGGGGCCCCCGGGAGTGAGGTCGAGCGGGTACAGGCCCTCCTCGTACACGGGCAGCAGCGGCTCGTAGGGGTTCTCCCCGACGAGGTCGCCGACCATCTCCCAGAGGATCATCATCCCGAGTTCCCAGAGGACCCGGTCTACGAGGGTGCAGACGGCCGCCCGCGGAAGCTGGTCGTCGGGTGGACCCTGGAGTCGTTCCCACAGCGTCTCCTGCTCGACGGGAAGGGCGTCCGGACGTATCAGGAGCGCCTCTCCCGAAACGGTGACAAGGGAGTGGCCTTTTGCGCGGCCCGTCCTCTGTATAGCGCTGTGGGCCGTGTCGAATCCCGGTCGGAGCAAGGCGTCCCACGCGGGGCGCGACAGGTCGATGCGCTGATCTCTGATGCCCGCGCGGCCCTCCCACGGCTGCTGCACGCTGAACGACTGGGGCCTGGAAGTGCCGAGCCTGCGTGTGTGTTCGGCGGCTGCGCTTACGAGTCGACGACTCGGGTCGCACACGGCTGAGTCGCGGCGAAACCAGTTGATCGCATCGATGCGCCGGACGAGCGCCGCGACCTCCGTCGACCGCGGCCAACCGTCCTCGACCAGCAGTTGGGAACTCACCCCGAGAGCGTACCGCGCAGACAGGTTTCGTGTCGTCTCAACACGACGGCCCTTGTGTGCCGATGCTGAAAGGCATGAGGACAATCGTCGACGAACCGTGCATTGCCGCGGAGAGCTCCGGGATGTTGCAGTCCTGCGCCTCTCTTTCAGGCATCCCCCTGCACACGCCGACCGGGCCCGAGCTCGAAGACGCGTTGCACCGAAGCTTCTTTCTTGAACGTCTTTGCCGCATCAGCACCCTGCGCTTTCGGGATGTGTGGCGTGCTCGCAAGGACGTGACTTTCCGTGGCATCCTCAGGCGCATGGATCTGCTCGTCCCCGAGGGGCCCGTCGTCACCCTGGCATCACGTCTGTCTATGAACCGGCTCCCGGGGAACCGGGTAAGAACCGATCTCATTAGCCCCGTGCTCACGGTCGCACTGGAGACATTGCGACGCGTGTTCTTCCTCGGCGGACGCGGCTCGGACCCGTTCGACTGGGGCCGTCGGGCGTGTCGGCGTTACCCCGGTCTCACCATTGCGGGTGCCCATGCTCCCGGGATTGACTTTCGTGACGCGGCAGGTGGGCGCCGCCTGGCGGATCGCCTCAATGCCAGCGGGGCCGATGTGATCATCGCGTTGCCCTCGACCAGCCGGGGGGAGGAATTCCCGTTCCGCTATGGCCGCCGGCTCGAGGCGAACCTGTACCTCGACCTACGACACGGTGCGAGGCCGGTGATCGCGCGCCCTCAGTCGCGGACCGTGCGGCGTCCCCTGGGTTACCCAGAACCCCGCCGGGTCGTTCTGTTATCCAACTGAGCCGCTTCTTCTGAACCCGCGGCCGCTGACATAGAATGCGGCTGTGCCAGGACCTGCGGCAGCCAACGTACATCCCACCGCGGTGGTCTCTTCCGGGGCTGACCTCGGGGAGGGCGTCGCTGTCGGCCCTTACGCCGTCATCGAAGACGGCGCCGTCATCGGTGCGGGCACGACCATCGATGCGCACGTTGTCGTCAAGGGCACAGCTACCATCGGCGCCACTTGCCAGCTGCATGCTGGGGCGGTGGTGGGGGACGATCCCCAGGATGTTTCCTTCGACCGCGGAGCGCCCACCAGGGTCGAAATCGGTGACCGGACGGTGCTACGCGAGTACGTCACCGTTCACCGGGCGACGGACCCGAACCGTCCGACGCGTATCGGTTCCGACTGCTTCCTCATGGGCGGCAGCCACGTGGCCCACGATTGCCTGATCAGTGACCACGTGGTCTTGTGCAACGCGGCGCTCGTCGCTGGCCATGTTGAGATCGGACCCCGGGCGTTCGTATCCGGCCACGCGGTCATTCACCAGTTCTGTCGGGTCGGTGCCATCGTGATGCTCTCCGGGCTGTCGGGGATTTCTCACGACGTCGGTCCGTACTTGACGGTTTCCGGCCGCAGCGACGTCAGCGGACTCAACATGGTCGGCATGCGCCGCGCCGGCCTGCCGAGCGTCATCCGCTCGCGGGTCAAGGAGGCGTACCGTCGCCTGTTCGCCGCCAGCCTGCTCGCCGATGGCCTCGTCGCCGTCCGCGAGTTGGGCATCCACCACGACGAGATCCGCGAGATCGCGGCGTTCTATGCCGCGTCGCAGCGAGGCTACTCCCGTCCACCGCAGGGCCATGCCCTGGGGAATGCGGATCGCTGAGAGCCGCGCGCTACTTGACGGTGTACACGAAGACCTTGTTCGCTCCGGGCGCGCCGACGACGATCTCGCCTTTGCCGTCGCCGTCGAGATCGCCCGCGGCGACCGACATCCCGTACTCGAGCGCCCCTGCGCCCGCCGCCATCTTGTAGCCCGACGGCCGCGGGTTCGGATCGAAGCCGGGCGGATCGAGCAACCAGATGATGCGCCCGACCCTGGGGCTGCCGATGACCACGTCGTTCACGCCCTTCCCGTTCATCGCTACGGCGGCGAGGCCGCCGCCGATCTGCTCGTGGGCCACCAGGCCTCGGTACGTCGCCAACTCTCGGACGTCCTTGGAGCGTCCGAGGTCGATGCTCTTTGACGACGGCCACTTCAGAGCGTGGACGGCGCCGGTTTCCTTGGTGCGGCCACTGTCGCGAAGCGGCTCGGACATCAAGAGCTCCAGGCCCCCCGCGCCGTCGAGATCGATGGCGGCGATCCGTTCTCCGAGCCGGCTCCCACGGTGGCCCCGCACGAGGAGGTCGGGCTCGTCCTTGTCGAGGACCAGCGTCCGCGGCTTGCTCATCGATCCCTTGCGGCCGCGCACGACGACGACGGAGCCGGCTCCTTCCCGATAGAAGGGCGAGCTCATGATGAGGTCCTTCACCCCGTCACCATCGAGGTCTGCGGTCAGAAGTCGATGGCCGAGCAGCTCTCGTTCTCGGCCGACGACCACGAGGTCCGGCTGGATCCCGTCATCTCCGACCTTGAACTCGGTTCCCTTCCACTGCGTCCGGCCGCGGAAGACGAGCACGCGTCCTGCGTTCGGCGTTGTCCCCACCGTTGCCGAGGGTTCGGACACGATGAGCTCGTCCTTGCCGTCCCCGTCCAGGTCACCCATTGCGACGGCGTGACCCAGCTTGGCGTTTACGCTGGCGCCGAGGAGGGTGAGGTTCGCGTCCGTGCCCGCGCCTCCTCCCATGACCTCTCCGCCAGCTTTTCCACCAAGGATGAGGTGGCACATGCCGCTGAGCTTGTTGCGACCAGGTGCGCCGACGAGCAGGTCTACGAATCCGTCACCGTTCGCGTCACCGACCGCGATGCTGCGGCCGAAGTAATCCCCGGAGAGTGCGCCGCGCCAGTTCACGAACCTTCCGTCGCTCTTCTTTTTCGTTCCTCCACGGACGATGACCAGGCGTCCGATGAGGTGGGCCCGCAATTTTCGACCCTCTTGGGTGAAGCTCGGAGCCGTGGCGATGATCTCGGCCTTGCCGTCGCCGTTCAGGTCGTGGACGAGGAGCGCGTGCCCCAGTCGGTCAGGGCCCTCTCCGGTGATGATGTCGGGTTCCTGCGCGACGGCGCGGCCAAGCAGGAGGAGCGCCCAGGCGATGAGGGTGCGGATCAGAGGATGGAGATGCGTTGCACGGTCACCGCAGCCAGGGCAGATGAGCGCGATGGTACTAATGATGTGGTCGCAGACTTTGCCGCGCATTCGGGCCATGTCGTCAGTTTAACCACCTCAGCAGGCCTCACAGACGAGCTACGCCAGCTTGGCCGCATCGAGGCGCGGGACAACAAGGTCTTTCCCCGGCAGGGTCCTCGCAGCGTCGAGGAGTGGCTCCTGGCGGGCTGTTTCGGGTTGCGGCCCTATGTCTTGGAGATTCTCCAGACGACGGTGGTCAAGGCGCCGCCCAAGGACTGACCAACATACCCCCCTCGGCGCCGTATCGCGTGACGGCTGCGATCGCTCGACGTCTTCCCTCACGGCGGCGCTATCATCATGGGTGCTCCGTGTCCGTTGCACAGGAAGGACGGTATGCGCTCACTTCTCGCTCTTCTGGCCCTGTCTCTCTCTGTCCCCGCACAGGTTCGAACGGATGAAAATCGTCCGGTCTTGTTTCGGCATTTCACGGCGGTTGTTCCATGGACGCTCGATCCCGCCCTCGAAAACCACGCCGATGTGTTGAAGTTCCAGGCTCAGCTCTTCGAATCACCCTTGGAGATGGGGCTCGATTCGAAAGGGCGTGTGAACATCCAGGGAGCGATCTGCAATCTGCCCCAGATCGGAGAGGACGGGCGAACACTCAAGCTCACTGTGCGGCCAGGCATCCGTTTTCACGACGACCCGTGCTTCAAAGGTGGCAAGGGACGGGCGGTCACTGCCAGCGACGTGAAGTACATGCTGATGCGGCATGCTGACCCAGCCGTCCCGAGCAAGTACTTCGCGGCGTTCGTCGCGGGGCGCTTCTCAGGGCTCGATGGGTGGCGCGAAAGGGCGGTGTCCCAGGGATTCGCCGACTACGACGCGGCGATCTCGGGGCTCACCGTGGAAGGCGACACGATCACCCTGAGGTTGACCGCTCCCTACCCACAGTTGTATTCCCTGCTGACCCAGCCCTGGGCGTCCATCGTCCCCAAGGAGGCCATCGCGCAATATGGAAGCGGCTTCGGGGAGCGCCCGATCGGGTCCGGTCCGTTCGTCTTCAAGAGCAAGGATGCTCTGGGGACGGTTCGGATGGTCAAGAACTCGACGTACCGCATCCCGGGCAAGCCCCTGATTGACGAGCTACGGTTCGAGCACGTCCCGAGCCTCGACGATCGAACGGCGCGCTTCCACAACGGCGATCTGCACATCCTCGATGTCTGGTCGCACAATCACGACGACCTGTTCGATCGGTTCGGCAAGGTCCGTTCGCGGTACAGGAAGAAGGGCGTGCGTCCCGCTTGGGGCACGGAGATGGAGATCAGTTATCTCTTCTTCAACTTCAAGAACACGTTCCTCGCGAAGGAGAAGATCCGCCAGGCGATCTGCCTGGCGCTCGACCGCCACGCGTTCGTGAAGGCCGCCTGGGGCCCCGTGTACAAGCTCGCTGACCTGCCGTTTCCATCGACCTTCCCTGAGA
>JABSRK010000261.1 GCA_013213915.1 Planctomycetota bacterium | reverse complement strand
TATTGACGGATCGCCTCCAGCAGCCATGCGCTACACGGAGGCGCGACTGGGATTCCCCGCGGTCGACATGATGGACGACCGCGACAAGGAGACGGTCGACCAGCAGCGCAACTACGACGACACGCGATGGGAACCATCGGTTCTCCCGGCTCGCTTTCCCAACCTGATCTGCAACGGCTCCCAGGGCATCGCGGTTGGCATGGCGACCTCGATTCCGCCGCACAATCTGGGCGAAGTCTGCGAAGCCCTCGAGCGGCTCATCGAGCACCCGCAGATCACGGTTCTCGAGTTAATGGACATCATCAAGGGCCCCGATTTCCCGACCGGCGGTGTGATCCTCGGCCGGCAGGGGCTCTACCGCGCGTATACCACCGGTCGCGGCATCATCGTCGTCCGAGCGCGCGCGGACATCGAGCAGAAGGGCAAGGACCGCGAGCAGATCGTCATCACGGAGATCCCCTACCAGGTCAATCCGAACAACGTCTTTGACAAGGTGAAGGCCCTCATCTCCGAGAAGGTGATCGAGGGGATCAGCTACGTGAACGACGAGACCGACCGCAAGGACGGCCTGCGTCTCGTGTTCGAGATCAAGAAGGGGCACCAGGCGGACGTCGTCCTCAACCAGCTCTATCGCTACACGCCGCTCCAGAGCACCTTCTCGATGATCATGCTGGCGCTGGACAAGCAGCGTCCTCGCACCTTCAACCTGAAGGAGATGCTGCAGGCGTTCAAGGACCACCGCGTCGAAGTGATCCAGCGGCGAACGCGATTCCTCAAACGCAAAGCCGAGGAGCGCTTCCACATCGTCGAAGGCCTGCTGATCGCGATCGCCGACATCGACGAAGTCGTGCGCATCGTCCGTGCGTCCAAGTCACCGGAAGATGCGAAGCTCGGGCTCACGAACGCCTTCGAGCTGACGACCCGTCAGGCGGAGGCGATCCTCGCCATGCGTCTCGCGCGGCTCACGGGGCTCGAGGTGGAGAAACTCCAGCAGGAGAAGCTGGATCTTGAGGCGGCCATCGCCCGCTACAACGAGATCCTCGGTGACGTCGGCGAGGTCCACAAGCTCATCGTGGACGAATTGAAGGACCTGCGCGTTCGCTACGCCGGCGCGCGGCGCACCGAGATCTCCGAGGAGGAGATGGAGATCGAGGACGAGGCGCTCATCCCCGAAGGACGGATGCTCGTCACCATGTCCCACGCGGGCTACATCAAGCGCATGTCTCCGGATATCTACCGTGCCCAGGTGCGCGGCGGGCGCGGCATCACCGGCGCCGATACCAAGGACGGCGATTTCATCGAGCGGCTCATCCTCGCGGACAACAAGGACTTTCTCTTGATCTTCACGACCTGGGGGTGGGTCCACTGGCTGAAGGTCTACAAGGTTCCCGAGCTCGGACGGAACAGCCTCGGGCGGTTCATCGAGAACCTGATCCCTTTGCGGGAGGCCGAGGACGACCAGGGTCGGGGGAAAGAGCGCATCGCGTCTATCATCCCGGTCTCCGCGTTCGCCCCCGATCAGTTCCTGTGCACCGTGTCACGCGGTGGCTACGTCAAGAAGACGTCGCTTCAGGACTACAGCCGGCCCAAGCGCGGCGGCATCATCGGCGCCGGACTCAAAACCGACGACATCCTCGTTCGCGCTGTCCTCACAGGAGGCAAGTCCGACCTGATGGTCTCCACCAGCCAGGGACAGACCATCCGCTTCGCGGAGGGCGACGTTCGCGGCATGGGTCGCAGCGCGGCCGGCGTCATCGCGGTCAAGTTCAAGAAGAAGGGTGACCACGTCGTTGACCTGGTGGTGGCCGAGGACGAGGCCATGCTCCTCTCTGTGTGTGAGAACGGTTACGGCATGCGCACGCGGATGGCGGACTATCCGAAGAAGAATCGGGGCGGGATGGGCGTCGTCAACGTCAAGGGGTTGGCTCGCAACGGAGAGGTCGTCCTCGTGCGTCGCATCGAAGACGGTGACGACGTCATCCTCATGTCCGAAGGAGGCACGATCATCCGCACCCCCGGCGACGAAATCCGCCTGGTCGGCCGCGGCGCCGCAGGCGTACGTGTGATGAGGTTGAAGAACGCGGACAAAGTCGCGTCGGCGGTGGTCGTGAAGCCTGAGGAGGAGGCGATCGCCGACGAAGACGGCAGCGCCCCGGACAGCGGCGAAGACGAGGGCGACGACAGCGACGAGTAGGCCTTAGGATGGCGCCATGACGCGCACCACCCGGCGGCACTTCCTGATCACCTCCGCCGCGACCGCCGCATCGGTCGCCTTCATCCGCCCGTCACTCGTCGCCCACACTCCGAGCGACAAGCTCAGGCTCGGCGTGGTCGGCGTCTCGGGACGTGGCGGCGCCAACCTGAACGGCGTACGGCACGAGGAGATCGCCGCGCTGTGCGACGTCGCTGAGAGCCGTCTCGACGGAGCGATGGAGAGGCACCCGAAGGCGGGGCGGTTCGTCGATTTCCGCAAGATGCTGGATGAGGTGAAACTCGACGGTGTCGTGGTGAGCACGGCGGACCACACCCACGCGGTGATCGGGCTGGCGGCGATGGAGCGAGGGAAGCACCTGTACTGCGAGAAGCCGATGAGCTGGTCGGTGGATGAAGCGCGCCGGATGCAACAGCTCGCTCGTCGCAACAAGCTCGTCACACAGATGGGAACCCAGATCCACTCCAACGACCCCTACCGGCGTACGGTCGAGCTCGTCCGTGCCGGCGCGATCGGCGAGATCCGGGAGGTGCACGTGTGGGTGGGCAAGGCGTGGGTCGGGAGCGACCGCCCGAAGGACACTCCGCCCGTACCCAAGGGGCTGCACTGGGACCTCTGGCTGGGGCCCGCGCCGGCGCGGCCGTACCACCCGGCGTACCACCCGGCGCGTTGGCGCGGATGGTGGGACTTCGGCGGCGGGACGTTGTCCGACATGGCGTGTCATCACATGGACCTGCCGTTCTGGGCTCTCGATCTGGACTACCCCACGGCGGTAGAGGCGAGGAGCGGGGAGGAGGTGCACCCGGAATCGGCCCCGCGCAGGCTCGAGGTCACATGGTCGTTCCCAGCGAAGGGCAGCCGGGCACCGGTTGCGTTGACCTGGTACCAGGGCGGTCCCCGTCCGGCGTACTTCAAGAACAAGGAGATGCCTCGTTGGGGGGACGGCACGCTGTTCGTCGGCGACAAGGGAATGATGCTCGCCGACTACGGCCGACAGGCCCTGCTCCCTGATGCGGAGTTCAAGGACTATCAGCGCCCGGCCCAGTCGATCGCGCGCTCCAAGGGCCATCACAAGGAGTGGACCGAAGCGATCAAGGGAAACGGGACGACCACCTGCCGCTTCGACTACTCCGGGCCACTGACCGAGACGGTGCTGTTGGGCAACGTTGCGTTCCGTGCTGGAGGGAAGCTGCAGTGGGACGCGAAGAAGATGACAACGGGATCATCCAAGGGCGACAGCTACATTCGTCGCGAGGAGCGGACAGGCTGGTAGAGCAGGGCCGCCCGGCCTCTACCTTCGCCAGGGTGCCTTCGCCCAGCGCGTGAAGCTGAGCCCGAGTTCGGTGAAGGTCACGAACTCGTACGCGAAGAGTCGTTGCGATGAGCGCGTGTGGGGGAGGAGGAAGCGCCGGAGCGACCCGTAGAAGCCGAGCCGCTGGATGCGGCGTGCGGATTGTCCGTAGTCACCGAGAATGTCACCGACGTTGCGGCCCACGAACTTCAACGTCGCAGTCGCTCCGACGGCGGCGCCGAGGATGACATTGCCCGTGGCTTCGAGAGCGCCCGTCGCCACCGCGGCGGTTGTCTGCAGCAGGGAGCGGTCAGTCTCACTTGCCGTGGCGCGGACATCCTTGATAAGGCTCTCCACATCAGCGGCTTCTAATGTCGAGCCAGCGACGGTGCCGATCTCGTCTCGCAGGCCGGTGACGGTCTTCTTCATCTCGTCCAAGGAGATCGGGGGCATGTCGACGGTGTCGGCCATGCGTTCGGAGAGCTTGGACAGGCCGGCAAGGACGTCGTCAATGCTGTCGAGACGTGAGCCCTCCTCCATCACGCCCGCGTCCTTGAGCTCCTGGCCGACGTCCTTCGCGAACGCCTGGGCGCCCTTGCAGACATCGGTCGCGGCGAGCAGGAGCCACAGGGGAGATGCATGCAGCGTGAGGATGAGCAGATTGTCCACCGCTCCGCCGACCCCCAGCCGCGCCGCGGTGCGTGCGTTGAGTTCGGGCGCGCCCTGATAAAGCTGCGCCTGGCCCACGTCGTCGGTGAGCATCTTGATCTGGCGCTCGACCGCTGTCTTGAAGAAGCGTCCTTCGCGGATCGGACGCGGGAATAACCACGTCAGCGTGCGTAGCAGTCCGCCGATGAGGCCTGCGAGCCAGCGAAGGACCCGCTCAGGCAGCGACAGCGCCCAGGCGATGACGTGGTGCGCCGTTCGCGGCCGTGATGGCCGTTTCATCAGTTTTCGTTCACCTCCTCGACAAGCTTCGGCCGCACGTAGCGTTCGAATTCCCCGAGGAAGGTCAGGCTCTCCATGGACTCCATGCGGTCGACGTAGAGCTTGCCGTCGAGATGATCGCACTCGTGCTGCACCACTGCCGCCGGGAAGCCGCGGAGCGTGATGTCTATTGGCTTCCCGTGACGATCAAGTCCCGTCAACCGGACACCTGTGGAGCGCGGGACCTGTCCGCGCAGGTCGGGCACCGACAGACAGCCCTCCCAGACCATCTGCCGTGTCGGGTCGAGGTGCTCTACCTGGGGGTTGACCACCACGGTGAGCGGGAGATCAGGAGCGTCTGGGTAGCGTGGATTCTGGTGGATCTCCATGATCAGGACGCGCATGGAGACGTGGACCTGGGGCGCCGCCAGGCCCGCACCGCTATATTCGCGACAGGTGTCGATCATGTCGTCGATGAGCTGCTGGACCTTGTCCGAACTGATCGAGCCGATCGGGACCGGGCCGGCGACCTGGCGGAGTACGGGGTGTCCCATGCGGGCGACCTTCAGGATCGGCATCGTCACTCCTTCGCGCGCGTTGCGAGTCGCTGCGCGAGGTTCTCATATACGGCGAAATGGTGCTCGAATGCGTGGGATGGCCCGTGTGCGATGCGACTCGCCGCGACCTCAAACGGGTTCATGATCAGACCGACACCCCCGACTTCGGCGAGCACGAGGCCCTCCTCCGAATCGAGCTCCCACTGACCGCCGAGGAGGGCCGCCACCGTGTGACCAAACGTCGCTCCGAGCGCATGCGCGATCCTCTCGGCCTCGGCGTCCTCGATGTCGTTGCACCACCCCTCTTGATCAGCTTCGAGCATCAGGAGATCCAGGTGCTCGACGCTGGCTGCGGTGCGGTCGAAGTCGAGACCGAAGCCGCCGTAACGAGTGGTGAGC